>WTHE01000005.1:3152-7580 GCA_011523315.1 Candidatus Binatota bacterium | reverse complement strand
GTGCGCTCCCTCTGCGGCACGTAGACGATGAAAAAAGCGGCGTCCAGGCCACCGCGCTGCATGCCGAGCAGGTCCAGCTGGTGGCGGGGGCTCTTGGCCTCCAGGGGGTCATAGGCTTCGGTGCCGAAATCGGGAGGGATGTCCACATGGGTATCAATAGTGATGACGCGCTCGTGGATGGCCGTGGCCCGAGCGAGCAGCTCGGCGTCGGTCTCGGCCCCGGCCGGGTTTACCGGCAGGAGCCCGACCGCCAGGGCCAAGACGAACAAGATGAAGAGGATCGGCCGTCTCATATGACCTCAGTGGGTGGCCTTTTTCTTGCCCTTTTTGCGTTTGACCCGGGTGAGCAGCGAGACGTAGCTGATGCCGTCCCGGTTGTCCTGGGTGGTGGGCAGCTGGTGTTCACGCCAGCCGGGATAGCCGTCCGGCATGATGCGTACATTACGGTAGCCGGCTTCGGCCAGCTTGTGGGCGGCCTGGGCGGCCCGTTCCCCGTCGTCGCAGCCGGTGATCAGCACGGTGTCTTTGGTGTAGCTGTCTTCGACCACCTGCAGAAAGCTCTGGTTGGGAAAGACCTCTTTGGTGGTCGGATGGAAGAAGACCAGCGGGATATTGACGACCGAGCCCTTGGGATGGCCGGTGGAGAATTCGGCTACCGTCCGCACGTCAACATAGGTCGCGGGCTCGTCTCCTCCCAGGGCGGCGTTGACTTCCGGGGGGCTCATGACTGGGTGATCCATTAGGTAGACTCCTTGGGGCGGGTCTCAGGACACGCTCTCGAAGCTGTCGAATTCGTTGACCAGGGGAGGAATGATCCGGCACCGCTCGCGCCCGGCAGTCGGCGGCTGGCCGTTCAGGCTGTAGACGATGCCGGTGGCGTCTTCCTGCGCGGTCACCTCTTCAAGATGGTGATGGATATACGGGCCGTCCGGCGACAGGGCAAAGATACACTCCAGGACTTTGCGGGCGGGCAGCTTGCCCAGGTCGGGATGTAACAGTGCCTCGGTCGGTTTGCTGGCAGTCATGCGGCGGGTCTCCTTGTGGCGTCATTTCTCCTTGTGCATACGTGTTTTTTCCTTGACAGGCAATCGAGAAACGGATTACATGGCGGGCACGGAAGGAGGGCCGTATGTCGGTATCGCCCCAAAAGGAGTTGGTCAACGGGGAGGTCTGGTACGAACCGGGCGAGAAGGTTCCCAACGTTGACAAAAAGCTCTTCGCCCTGCAAAACCTGTGCACCGATTGCAAGATCTGCGAGGTCGCCTGTTCGCTCATCCACTCGCCCGAGGGGGAACTCAACCCGCTGTGGACACGCATCAAGATCGAACACGCGCCAACCGTGGAAACGCGGGTCAGCAAGGACGGCTTCGGCTTTACGGCCGAGATCTGCCACCACTGCGCCAACCCCCCGCCGTGCGCCAAGGTCTGCCCGACCGACGCGTTCTACTACGACCCTGTCACCCAGGCGGCCATTATCGACCAGGACAAGTGCATCCAGTGCATGGAGTGCGTGCCGGCCTGTCCGTTCGACACGGTCTTTGTCGCTCCCAGCGGTGAGGTACTCAAATGCGACCTGTGCGGCGGCGACCCGGCCTGTGTCAAAGCGTGTTCGACCCGGCCCGAAATGCTGAACGCGGGCAAGCAGTACAACCGCTCCAGCGTGCTGTTCTTTGAGGAAAAAGCGGCCTTCAGCCAGATCCTGCGCCGCAAGCCGGAGGAGCGGGATGAAGTCGGCATCATGCAAGCCATGCTGTCAAAGGGGAAAATCAGCAGCTCGGCATAAGGCCGCCCAGCCGGCCGAACAAGACTAAGGAGTCCCAGCCATGGAAAGTCGTCTACTGCGGGTCAATCTCAGCACCAACGAAATCAAGACCGAGGTCATCCCCCACGCCCTGTTCGAGCGCTGGATTGGCGGCTCGGGGATCAACAACTGGATCATGTGGGAGCACTTCCTGAACCACGACATCAACTGCGATCCCCGTGGGCCGGACAATATCTTTGTGTTCGGCGTCGGGCCGTTGGCCGGGACCGGGGCGGGCATTGGCGTCAAAGGCCGGATCACCTTCAAGAGCCCATGCTACGGCATTTTTGGCGACTCGACCGGCGGCGGCAAGTTTCCCTACGTCGTGCGCTTCAGCGGCTATGACTATATTGCCGTGACCGGCAAGGCGCCCAAGCCGGTCTACCTGCATATCGCCAATAACGAGGTGACCCTGTGTGACGCCCGCCACCTGTGGGGCAAGAACAGCTCGGAAGCCCACGAGGCGCTGCAAAAAGAGCTGGGCGACTACCCGTCAGAGGTGCATACCCTGACCATCGGTCAGGCCGGCGAGAACCAGGTCGGCATTGCCGGCGTGATCTCGGACGGCTGGCGGATTCACGCCCGCTGCGGCGGCGGGGCGGTCATGGGCTCCAAGAACCTCAAGGCCATCGCCGTGCAGGGCAATCTGGGCATCAAGGTCGATAACCCGGGCGGGCTGCTCGACTGGTCGGACGATTTCCGCCAGAAGATTGATACCAATGAGGCCGGCTACGGCTTTAAGCGGCGCGGCACGCTGGGAGCGGTGGAGATGTACCAGCGGATCGGCGGCAACTTCTGGCGTAACAACCAGGGTGCGCTGTTTCGGGGCGAAGAGGTCCGCTCCGACAACTGGGTCAAGAAATACCACAAATACTCCGAGGTGTGTTCCTCCGACTGTTATATTGCCTGCGACGGGCGGTACAAAATCGAGGGCAACGAGTCGGACAAGGCCGAGAAATATATCGGCGAATCCTTCCGCCATCCCGAGTATCTGACGACCGGCAGCAGTGCCGGGGCCATGGACGTCCGTGACTGGGCCGAAGTCGCCCACTGGGGCAAGATCACCAACGAGTACGGCATTGATAATCAGGATCTGAGCTGCTCCATCAGCTTCATCATGGAGCTGCGGCAACGGGAGCTGATCTCCGATAAGGACGTGGCCGAGCTGTTCGGCAAGTCCCAGCGGCTGGAGTGGGGCAATATGGAGGATATCGAGAGCCTGATCCGCAGCGTCGTCCACCAGGAGAACCCGTTCGGCTGGATGTTCCGCGACGGCGCCTACTGGGGCGCGCTGCGCTACTCCGAGAAGATGGGCCAGAACTTCATGAAGTACGCCATCTACGGCAAGGGCGGGGCCAGCTTCACTGAGGAGATGCGGCCGTTCCCGACCTGGATGAACAATATGGCGGTGGCCTCGCGCGGGGCCGACCATCTCAAGGGCATTGGCCTGATCGAGAAATTCCAGCGCAAGGATCTGTCCAAGGCCTACTTTGGTACGCCGATCGCCGGCGACCCGACCGTGCCCGATCTCAAGGGCGCCTGCACCGCAGTGATTGAAAACCAGGTGGCGCTGATCAACTCCTACGGGGTGTGCATGTTCCACTGGCTGCTCGATCCCCTGGGCTATGCGCCGGAGAGCTACTACGGCAAAGCCTACGCCGAGGTGACTGGCATCGACAGGACCAAAGAAGAGCTGATGCGGGACGGCGAGCGGATCTGCAACCTGGAAAAAGCCTTCAACTCACGCCTGGGCATGCGGCGCGAACACGACACCATCTGTGAGCGCTGGATGCACGAGCCGGCACCCGAAGGCATGTACGAGGGCCGGGTGGCGGCCGACATGTTCGACCAGGTCCTGGACGAGTACTACGAGTGGCGCGGCTGGGACACAGCAACCGGCCTGCAAACGCAGTCCAAGCTTGAAGAATTGGGCTTGCAGGATGTGGCCGACGTGCTGGCCTCGGAAAGAGCCCTGGCCGGCGAACAGGGCCGCAAGTCGGTGCAGGTGTCCAAGGCGCCGGGCGACGATCCTGGCCTGCCGGACTAAGACTGCTGTGCCCTCTCCCGTTCGGGAGGGGGCTCTATTCAACAAGGAACCCCATCGTGATTACGGTACACACGGAATATCAGGCGCGTTTCCGGGAAATCACCAGGATTGCGGGAGAGAGCTTTGAGCTTGAACAGCCGCTGGTGTCTGAGCTGGCCGAGCGGATCACCCGGAAGTACGGCGCAGATATGCAGGCGCTGCTGATCGATCCCGACACCCAGGACCTGAACACCAAGGGCACGCTGTATCTCGACTCAAAGGGCAACCGGGTTTTTATTGACGACAGCCTGGAAGACGGCGAGACAGTCGTCTTCATGGTCGGCATTGCCGGCGGCTGAGGCGCCGACCAGCCCCTCCCTCGGCCTGTTTGCACACCGCTGTTCAGCGGGTGGAGTCCGAACGGTATGAAGCGTGGTGCCTGGACGCTGTGTTTGATAGTGGTGACGGTCTGCTCCGGGCGAGCCGTCTGGGCCGAGGCCGTGCCGTTCACCCTGGAAGATCGGGACCGTTTGATCCGGACTGAGACCACACTCCAGGAATTCAAAGATAGTGTGGATCGGCGTTTTGAGGCGATAGAGCA
>WTHE01000005.1:0-3052 GCA_011523315.1 Candidatus Binatota bacterium | reverse complement strand
CGTTTTGACGATTCCGAGAAACGTTCTGACGGGCGCTTGCAGGACTTTCAGGCCAGTGTCACCGGCCGCTTAGCCGATCTCAACCGTTTTTTGACGATTCTGGCCGGGATCTTCATCAGCTTGGTCATTGCGGTCATCTCTCTGGTGATCTGGGATCGACGCACGGCCCTGGCTCCGGCCATGCGTCGCAGCCAAGAGCTTGAACTGCGCGAAGACCGGATCGAACGGGCGCTCCGCACCCTGGCTCAAAAAGATCAGGCTATGGCCGACGCCTTACGCCAGGTCGGCCTGCTCTGAACACTCAGTTTTCCCCGCCGATAAAGACAATATGCCCGGCTTCGTTCTGGGCTCTGATGCGGGCCTCAAGGGCGTCCGATAGCCGGATTGTGCGCTCGGTCGGAAACTTGTCCCGGTACAGATGGGGCCGCAGATAGAACTCTTCGGGCGTGCTCACCCCAGCCTGGGTTTTGAGCGGCACCGGAAACCAGCCGCGGCGCATGAAGTCGGGGTTGAAAAACACGTCTTTGTCGGCCTGGCTCCACTCGCGCAGATCCATGGCGTCATGCACCCCGTAGGAGTAGAAGTCCTGCTGGGGGTCCCACCACAGGGCCAGCAGGTTGTGGTAGCCACGCTCCTTGAGATCGGGGTTCATCAGCTCGGCCAGACGTTCTTCAATCAGGACGAGTTCCCCGTCCGGGCCGTAGGCCTCGATCCGTAGCGGGTAGAAGTATTCCTGATCGACCCAGTACAGAATCCGGGGCGCGTAATAGGTGGGCAGCCAATCCTGTTTTGCCGTGGCCTCCATCACGTAGGTGCGAACACCGCCGTCCTCGGTGTAATAGGGGTAGTCTCTGCCCATCAGCTTGAGGTCGGCCACCGGGACATCGGTGAAGGTGCCGTCTTTGGCGCGCAGGGTCATGAACTGACGGGTGGTTGGAAAGCGGGCCGTCTCGTACAGGACATCGGTGCCGATCACCCGCCACGAGAACTCCCAGGCGTCGCGGCCCAGAAAGTCGTCATAGGCGACCGGCTGGTTGGGAAATTTGTCCTGACGCCGTGGCTGGGGAAAACGGCGTACACGGCGCAGGGTCGGCGAGTAGCCGAACATGTCGGCCTTCTTGGTCAATTCCTTGTCGGTCCGATAGGTGGCGAACAGCAGCTGGTTGCCGTGGTTTTCCGGCGGGGCGATATCCTGGCTCAGCCAGCGCGAGAAGATATCGCCGGGTTTGGCCAGGATCTGGCCCATCAGGCCGGCCGGCTCATCATATTGGATCAGGACAATGATCTGGTTGATGAACAGATAACCGGTCGGGGTGAGGGTGCCGCTGTCTTCGATCTGGACGCAGTTCCAGCGCGGCATGTGGGGGAATTCCATTGAGCGAAAGCCGATCTCTTCGGGCGTGTAGGGCGGCTCAAAGGGGTACGGCTCGGCCGGCATGTAGGGAATGGTGGCGTCACGCGGGGTATCGGTCGAAAAGTCGAGCCGCTGGCGTTCTTCGGGCGTCAGTTCCGACAGCAGCCGCCAGCTGCGTTCGGCCTGCGTGTCGTCCGCCCAGGTCGGCGTATGGAACACAAGGAGTGTGGCCAACAGGCTCACCACCAGACGGGGATCAGCTCTACGCATACCATTCCTCCTGCCAAGCTCCCGCCGGTGTACCACATTCATGGCACGGGTGGGAGAGGGGCACCTCAGAACGCGTCATACAGGCTGCCCTGACAGTTGATCTCTGAGCCCAGAGGTTTAAGATAGCCGGAGCCGATTGTGCTGGGCTGAGCCCAGTGCGGAGCAAGGAGGGTGTATGAAACAGCTCCGTGTCATCACCGATAAATGCACGGGCTGCGTGCAGTGCGAGCTGGCGTGCGCGTTTGTCCAAACCGGTACGTTCCAACCATCCCGGTCCGTGATCCGGGTCCACATCTTTGATGAGCAGGCTGTCTACTCGCCCTATACCTGCTTTCAGTGCGAAGAAGCCTGGTGTCTGACCGCCTGCCCGGTCAACGCGATCGCCATCGATCCCAACACCGAAGCCAAGGTCGTGATGGAAGATGTGTGTGTCGGCTGCGCGGTGTGTACGGTGGCCTGCCCGTATGGCACGGTTTTTTATAATCCCGACACCCATAAGGCGTTCAAGTGTGACCTGTGCGGTGGCGAGCCGGCCTGTGTCCTCTCGTGTCCGACCGGCGCCCTCGAATATGTTGACATGGAACAGGCCGATTGGCTGGCCAGTTGGGCAGACCGGGTCAATCACGGCTTTGTGAATGAACCGGCTGACAAATAAGGAGACGACCCATGGCAAACGGATGGACAGGCACGGTGCTGCGTATCAACCTGACGGAGCGGACCATCACCAAAGAGCCTCTGCATGAACAGTGGGCCAGAGAGTATGTAGGCGGCCGTGGGCTCGGCGCCAGATATCTGACCGAGGAAGTGGACCCGACGGTCGACGCGCTCGACCCGGACAACAAGCTGCTGTTTGTGACCGGACCCCTGACCGGAACCAGCGCCTCGTGTGGCTCGCGCTACATGGTCGTCACCAAGGGGCCGCTGACCAACGCGATTACGACCTCCAACTCGGGCGGTTCCTGGGGGCCGGAACTCAAGTTTGCCGGCTATGACATGCTGATTCTCGAAGGCCGGGCGTCGTCGCCGTGCTACCTGTGGATCTATGACGATGTGGTCGAACTCCGGGATGCCGGCGAGCTGTGGGGCAAAACGGTCTGGGAGACCGAGGAAACCCTGCGCGCCGAGCTTGGCGTGCCCGACACGATTATCGCCAGCATCGGTCCGGCCGGCGAGAACCTGGTCCGCTTTGCCTGCATCATGAACGATCTGCACCGGGCGGCCGGCCGCTCCGGGGTCGGCGCGGTCATGGGCTCCAAAAACCTCAAGGCGATTGCCGTGCGGGGGACCGGCGGGGTCAGCCTGGCCGACCCAATGGCCTTTATGCAGGGCATGTGGACGATGAAGGAAAAGCTGCGCGAGTCGCCGGTCACTTCCCAGGGCTTGCCGGTGTACGGCACCGAGGTCCTGGTCAATGTGATCAACGAACAC
>WTHE01000636.1 GCA_011523315.1 Candidatus Binatota bacterium | reverse complement strand
GACCATCCGCCTCGACGGGGCGATTCGGATGGCGCCAAAGTAAGCCCGTGTACAAGCGCAAAGACGCCTTTTACAAGAAGGCCAAACAGGCCGGCTATCGTTCACGGGCCGCCTATAAGCTGTTTGAGCTCAGCCACAGCTTCGGGCTGCTGCGTCCCGGCCAGCGGGTGATCGACCTGGGCGCCTGGCCCGGCGGCTGGTTGCAGGTAGCGGCCGAGCTAGTCGGTCCTCGGGGCAGGGTCATCGGCATCGATCTGGTCCCCATCGACCCCCTGACGACGGGCAATGTGACGGTGGTCCAGGGTGACGCCACCGACCCGGACCAGCAGCGCCGGCTGCTCAGCCTGCTCGACGGACCGGCCGATATCCTGCTGTCCGATATGGCCCCCAAGTTGAGCGGCGTGCGTGAGCGCGACGAGGCACAGGCTCAGGAACTCAGCCGAGCGGCCGTGGCCTGTACCACCCGCCTGCTCAGGCCGGGCGGGAGCCTGCTCCTCAAGGCGTTCATGGATAGCGGCTATCCAGCCCTGCTGGCAGCCTTGCGCGCCAGCTTTGCGACGGTCAAGACCACCAAACCCCAGGCAACGCGCAAGGGCTCGGCAGAGACCTATATCATCGCCAGCGGCTTCGTATCGTGTTAAGACGTTGCCAAGCGTGTCACACAGATCATCAATTGCTTTGCTTCCAAGGAGGCCGCAATGGCAAAGTCAGTCCTGACCATTTCTCACATGTACGGCAGCGGCGGAAGCCGGATTGCCCGCGACCTCGGTGGCCGTCTGGGCTGGACCGTGTGGGAAAAAGAAATCGTTCGTAAAATCGCTACCCAGTACAAGGTGTCGGAAGAGTACGTCGATGCCAAGGACGAACGGGTCGATTCCTTTATTGAGCGCATGGTCGGACTGTTCGGCATGGGCGGCTTTGAGTCGGCCTACGACATCCCGCCGCCGCTGTGGCTCAACGACGCCCAGCTCGTCCGCATGACCCGCTCGCTGATCGAAGAGGTGGCCGGAGGCGGACGGGCGATTATTGTCGGTCGGGGCGGCAATTATGTGCTGGCCGAACAGCGCGGCGCCCTGCACGTCTTTCTGACCGCCCCGCTTCAGGCGCGCATAGCACGGGTGATGGAAGTCGAGAGCCTGTCCCACGCTGAAGCCGCCCAACGGATCGCCGGCATGGACCGCATACGTGCCGACTACGTCCACACCTTCTACCACGACGACTGGCGCGACCCGAGCCGCTATCACCTGCTGATTGATTCGAGTGTCTGGGGAGAAGCGGGCGCTGCGGATTTGATTCTACAGGCGCTGGAGCGCTCAGCCGACTGAGTCCGGGCGGGCCTCAGGATCCGCATCGCGCCCTGCCCGAGCGCCGAGCGGCAAAAAGACCCGCATCGTCGTTCCCCGGTCGAGCTGGCTCTCGATATGCAGGAACCCCCCGTGGGCCTGCACAATATGTTTGACAATCGCCAGGCCCAGCCCGGTTCCGCCGAGTTCGCGCGAGCGCGCCTTATCGACCCGGTAGAAGCGCTGGGTCAGGCGTGGAATATCAGCCTCGGGAATGCCGCAGCCGGTATCGGCAACCGCGACTTCCATCCAGCCGTGGTCGGCCTGGCCTGTCCCGTCCCCGTTCCCATCTGAGACCGAAGACGCTGCCGCAACGCGAGCGGTGACCGTCACCCGTCCGCCCGCAGGGGTGTATTTGACGCCGTTATCAACCAGGTTCAGCAAGACCTGATGGAGCCGGTCGGGGTCGCCAGACACGGACGGCAAAGACTCCGGCAGCGCCGCACTCAGCCGCACCCGCCCGCTGGCGGCCTTATCCTTGACCAGCTCAAACACCTCGTCAATCAGCTGGCCGAACACCAGCCGGTCGTGGCGCAGCTCGGTCTTGCCCAGTTCAAGATCGGACAGGGTCAGCAGATCGTCGATCAGACGGCTGAGACGCTCCGAGTGACGGTCGATGATGGCCAGAAAACGGGTGACCATGGGCGGGTCGTTGAGCGCGCCGTTCAGCAGGGTTTCGGCATAACCCTTGATCGCGGTCAGCGGCGTGCGCAGCTCGTGCGAGACGTTGGCCACAAAGTCGGCCCGAATGGCTTCGAGCCGTTTGAGTTCGGTCAGGTCGTGCAGGGCCAGAATGACCCCGCTGACCGCCTGCCCGTTCAGAGCCGGGTGTTCCTCGTGCCACACCGGCGACTGGGGCGAGACGTGCATCTGGATCGCGCTGACCGCGACCGAGCGGGGCTGCTCGCCCTCAATCTCGATTTCCTGGCTCAGCGCCTCAGCCCCGGGCGGGTTGTCGAGCACAGCTCGCACCAGATCGTGGAGCACCGGATGGCGGGAGAATTCGAGCAGCGGCTTGGCCTGGAAGTCCGTCTCCTCGGGCAGCTCCAGGAGATCGTGGGCGGCCCGGTTGGAGAAGCGAATGCGACTGTCGGCGTCCAGGACAATCACCCCCTCGGTCATGCTCTGGAGCACCACCTCGAATTCCTGGCGGGCGTCGTGCAGGCGCCGCAGTCGCTCGTGCTGGGCGTGCAGCAAGCGGCCCAGGCCGTCTTCTACGAGGCCGAGTTCATCGGGTCTTTGCGTCGGCAGGCCGGGCGGCAGGCTGCGCTCCGAGGCGATAGCGATACACGCCCGCAGCTCGGCCAGGCGCCGCACCACGCTCCGGCTCAGGACAAAAGCGCCCAACGGCGCGCCCAGCCCCAGGCCGAACGCCGCATACCACAACCAGGCCGGGCGGTCGGCGTCGGGCAAGGCGTAGAAGCCCAGCAGGCCGAGCAGGCCTGCACAGGCCAGACTCGGAAAGCCGACGATGGCGATGCCCAGCCTATTCTTCCAAAGCATCGGGGTTAAACTTATAGCCGACCCCACGGACGGTCAGGATCAGCGTCGGTCTGGTATCGTCGCGCTCGACGCGTTGACGCAGCCGTCGGATGTGGACATCCACCGTGCGGGGCTCGACGTACACGTTGTGGCCCCAGACCAGATCGAGAATCTGGCTGCGGCCAAAGACGCGGTGCGGGTTGCGCACAAAAAACTTCAACAGATCGAACTCGCGCAGCCCCAAGCCCACCGCTTCGCCGTCGCGGTAGACTTCGTAGGTATCGAAGTCGATCCGCAACCAGCCCCTTTCGTAAGACTCGTGGGGTCGCTCATTGGCCGGTCCGTACGCGCGGCGGAGGATCGCCTTGACCCGGGCGACCAGCTCACGCGGGCTGAACGGCTTGGTGACATAGTCGTCCGCGCCCATCTCCAGACCCAGAACCTTGTCCAGCTCGGCCGCACGGGCGGTCAGAATCAGAATCGGCACCGAGGCGGTGTCCTCCTGAGCGCGCAGCAGACGGCACACCTCCAGGCCGGACAAGCCCGGCAGCATCAGGTCAAGGATAATCAACGACGGCCGCTCTTTGGCCGCCAGATGCAGGCCGCGTTCACCGTCGCTGGCATCGACAACCGCAAACCCCTCGGCCTCCAGATTGTAGCCGACCAGGCTGCGGATATCTTCTTCGTCTTCAACAATCAGGATTTTCCGTGGAGCCTCAGCCATGGCGCCTTCCACAAAAGCTTCCTCCCCCCAGACACGGCGCTAGGCCTCTGAGACAGAGCTTGGCACCGGCGAGACATGCCGGATGTTCTTGCCCTTCACCATATAGATGACCATTTCTCCGATGTTGGTGGCGTGGTCGGCGATGCGCTCCAGGTATTTCGCCAGAAACAGAATCCGGGTCGAGCGCGCCACGGTTTCGGGTTCCTCGGCCATCCGGCCCAGCATCCGGCCGAATACTTCGGCCGTCAGGTCATCAATAAAGTCGTCGCGCTGGCACACGTCCAGCGCCAGACCGGTGTCCTCGCGGACAAAGGCGTCCAGGCTATCGCGCAACATCGAACGCGCCCACTCGGCCATGCGTGGCAGGTCGGCGTAGGGCCGCAGGGGCGGCTCCTCGTTGAGTTCCAGCGCCCGCTCGCACACGTTCTGGGCGATATCGCCGACCCGTTCCAGATCGGTCCCGATCTTCAGGCTGGTCATGATGAAGCGCAGATCCCGCGCCGCAGGCTGGTGGAGGGCCAGCAGGCGGGTGCACGCCTCATCAATCGACACGTCCAGGTAGTTGACCATGTGATCGCGCGCAATCGTCTGTTCGGCCAGCTCGGAGTCGCGCTGGGTGAGTGAGGTGATCGCGTCGCCGATCTGTTTTTCGACCAGCCCGCCCATCTCCAACACCTTGGCCCGCAGCTCCTGCAACTCTTCTTCGTACTGTCGGTCGGTGTGCAACGGCATAGGCACCTCGCGTACACGTTGAAGGGAAACGCTGATGGCCACCTCATCAGGAAGAAATCATCGTTTCCCTTTCTAGCCGAAACGGCCAGTGATGTAGTCCTCGGTCTCTTGCTTCTCCGGCGTGGTGAACAGCTTATCGGTCGGGCCGAACTCAACCAGTTTGCCCAGGTACATGAATGCGGTGTAATCGGACACCCGCGCGGCCTGCTGCATATTATGGGTGACGATGACAATCGTGTACTCGCGTTTGAGCTGGTGGATCAGTTCCTCGATTTTGGCGGTGGCAATCGGGTCGAGGGCCGAGCAGGGTTCGTCCATCAACACCACCTCGGGCTCGACCGCAATCGTGCGGGCAATGCACAAGCGCTGGTGCTGGCCGCCCGACAGGTCCAGGGCGTTGTCGTGCAGGCGGTCCTTGGCCTCCTCCCACAGCGCGGCATCCTTGAGGCTTTTCTCCACAATCTCGTCCAGCCGCGATTTCTGGCTGATGCCCAGGATGCGTGGGCCGTAGGCGATGTTTTCGTAGATCGTTTTGGGAAACGGGTTGGGCTTCTGGAACACCATGCCGACTTTTTTGCGCAGTTCGGTCACATCCAGGCCGATGTCGAGAATTTCCGTGCCGCCGATAGTGATGCTGCCGCTGATCCGCACCCCGTCGACGAGGTCATTCAGCCGGTTGAGACAGCGTATCAGGGTCGATTTGCCGCACCCCGACGGACCGATATAGGCGGTCACCTTCCCCCGCTCGATATCCATGTCGATGTTGTGCAGGGCCTGATTGCTGCCGTAGTGCAGACACAGGTCGCGGATACGGATTTCAACCGGCGCGGCAGCCGACGCGGCGGCAGGAGCCGTCCCATTGCCGTGCCCGGTCGGCTGCGGAACGGCAAGGCCGGGGGTCGAGGCTGACAGATCTTTGTCCATGCTCGCGTGTCTCTCTTTCAGAAGGTGCCAAAGCGGAGCTTGCTGCGCAGACGATTCCGCACCATGATGGCGGTCAGGTTGAGCGCCACCACGATACCGATCAGCAACAGGGTCGTCATGAAGACCATCGGCTTGGCGGCCTCGACGTTGGGCGACTGAAAACCGACATCGTAGATATGAAAGCCCAGGTGCATGAACTTTCTCTCAAGGTGAAAAAACGGCCAGTGGCCATCCAGCGGCAGAGTCGGGGCCAGCTTGACCACGCCGGTAATCATCAGCGGCGCCACTTCCCCGGCGCCGCGCGCCATGGCCAGGATAGCCCCAGTCAGAATACCGGGCAAGGCGCCGGGAATGACGATCTTGCGCAGGGTTTCCCACTTGGTCGCGCCCAGGGCCAGCGAGCCCTCGCGCCACTCGCGCGGGATGGCCGACAGGGACTCTTCGGTGGCGACAATGACGACCGGCACGGTCAGCAGCGCCAGGGTCAGCGAGGCCCATAAAATTCCGCCGGTCCCATACGTCGGCGTCGGCAGAGCCTCTTCGTAGAAAAAGGAATCGATCGAGCCGCCAATCAGATAGATGAAGAAACCCAGGCCGAACACCCCGAACACGATGGACGGCACACCGGCCAGGTTATTGACCGCAATCCGCACCGCGCGAACCAGCGGCCCCTGTTTGGCGTATTCGCGTAAGTACAGGGCCGCCACCACCCCGAACGGGACGACCACGATGCTCATGATGATGACCATCATGACTGTGCCGAAAATGGCCGGGAAGACCCCGCCTTCGGTATTCGACTCGCGTGGATCTTCCCAGAAAAACTCCCAGAAGCGGGTGACGTACAGACCGGCTTTTTCGGCCCAGCTCATCTGATTGGGCAGAAAGGCCCGCACGACCTGGGCCAGCGGCAGGTTTTTCTGCTTCCCGCCGGCAGCCTGGACGACGATCTCGTAGCGTGCATTTTCCTGGTATAAGGCCGACAGCCGCTCGGTGATCTCCTCGTAGCGCTGCTGCCAGCCGGCGACTTCTTGTTCGAGCGCACGAATCTCCTGAGCCGCGCGCTGGGGGTCGGATTCGTGGAGCTGAATACCCCGGATCTGCAAACGCAGCCGTTCCATCTCGTAGTTGATATCCCCGACTTCCTGGCGTTCGATGCGCTCGATCTGATGCCGGATGTCTATCGTTTTGGGGTGCAGGTCCTGGAAGGTCTGCCAGCTGTGGCTGAAGCCCTCGGCCACCACCTGACCGTCGACGCTGACCGAGCTGAGAAAACCGAACAGGGCGCCCCACTCCAGACGCTCAAAGGAGACCGCCTCTTCCGGATAGGCGCGGTCGAGGATCAGGGCGTCGTCCACCCAGCGGAAATCCGCTCCGTACAGGTCGCGGTTGCCGACCTGAAACTGGGTCCGATAGGCCACGCCCTGTTCGTCTCCGGTCTGGGGGACTTGCTCGTGGTCGCGGACCTGGCCCAGCAGCTCGGTGCCGTCGCTGAGGCTGACCAGCAGCAGCCGGTCCGGCCAGAAAAAGCCCAGGGCGTTGACCGCCACAATCCACAGCAGGGCAACGATCATCAGCAGGCTGAAACCCAGCGCCCCACCGGTCAGCCAGATAAACGGATCGCCGCTCTTCCAAAAACGCGTCTTCACAGGTCCTTCCTCAGTCCGACCGGCTAGATTTTGCTGTAGCGCTCGCGCAGGTTCTGGCGCACGACCTCGGCTGCGGTATTCAGCACAAAGGTCAACACAAACAGCAGCAGGGCGGCCAGAAACAGGATTCGGTACAGGCTGCCACCGTGGGGCGCCTCGGGAATCTCGACCGCGATATTGGCCGACAGGGCGCGAAAGCCGCCGAACGGATTAAAGTCCATGACCGGCGTGTTGCCGGTCGCCATCAGCACGATCATGGTTTCTCCGACCGCCCGGCCAAAGCCGATCATGATCGCCGAAAACACCCCCGGGCTGGCCGTCGGCACGACCACCCGGACGGCGGTCTGCCAGCGGTTGGCGCCCAGCGCCAGCGAGCCGGACACCAGGTGCTGGGGCACGTTGGAGAAGGCGTCCTCACAAATGGTGTAGATGATCGGGATCACGGCAAAGCCCATGGCAAAGCCGACAATCAGCGAGTTGCGCGGGTCATAGCGCGAGCCCGTCGTGTCGTACAGCCACTGGGGAAAATTGCCGGCAAACAGACCGGCCTCGACGGCATCGTTGAGGGCCACGCACAGGTACACCGTCAGCAGCAGCAGCGGGGCCACAAAGATCAATTCCACCCCCGGTTTCAGGCTGTTGCGGACCGACAGGGGAACCAGCCGCCAGGCCAAGGCGGCCAGCAGGGTGACACCCGGCAGAGCGACCAGCAGCATGAAAATGGCCGGCACCATATCGGCCACCAGCGGGGCCAGCCACAGGCCGGCAAAAAAGCCCAGGACAACGCTGGGCAGGGCCGCCATCACCTCGACCGACGGCTTGACCAGGTTGCGCAGGCTGGGATGCATGAACTGCGAGGTGTACAGCGCCCCGCACAGGCTGAGCGGAACCGCCAGCAGGAGCGCATAAAACGTGCCTTTCAGGGTGCCGTAGGCCAGCGGCGTGAGGCTGAACTTGGGCTCGAAATCGTCGGTCGCGCTGCTCGACTGCCAGGTATAATCGGGCTCCCGATAGCCCTCGTACCACACCTTGCCGAACAGGGTGGTGAGGTTGATCTCAGGGTGGGGGTTATCGAGCGACCAGTCGAACAGGCGCGCCTGGTTGTCCACGGCGAAGATGCCGTTGGCGCGGGGCGCAAAGGACAGCAACTCAACCGCCGCGCCCTGGTCGGTCATCAGTTCGACCAGGGTCTGCTCCGAGGTGGCGTGGTGGAGCAGGATATGGCCGTCGGCGTCGGCGGTCAGAAAGCCCTTATTGCGGGCCGACGGCTTCATCGCGGTCAGCGCCGCCGGATGAGACTGGAGGACATGAATCTTGCGGTACGGGCTGTCGCGCGGCGGGCCCTGGTCACGGACCTGAAACCAGACGCCCACCCCCCCGGCGCTATCGCCGACAACCAGCGAACGTTCGCCCAGCAGCCAGTCCAGGGTCGTGGCAGACACGCCCTGGGTATCGCTGACGGGAAAGCTGTGGATCAGACGCGGCGCGGCCGGGTCCTGGACCTGCCAGTGCAACAGCTGTCCGTCGGCGGTGCTGACCAGGAGGTTGGTCAGGAAGGTATCCAGGGCCAGAGCGGTGACATCGGCCGGCAGCTCGGAGGACAGCTCGCGCCGCGCTGCCTGGGTCTCGGTCTGGCCCAGAAACGACTCCTGTTCGACCTGGGAGTAGAACACTAGGGAGCGCGGACCGAGCAGGGCCGCGATGCGGATGCCCTCGTCGTCCTCGCCGGTCCGGTACACGAGCCGCTGAATCGCCCGTCCCTGGGGATCGACAATAATCGCGTCCTCCTCGCCGGCCCGGGGCGTAATGATCCGGCGGCTCTGGTCGTCGTAGCTGATCACAAAGCTGGCGTAGACCGGCACGACGGTTCCGTTTTCCGTGCCGATAGCCAGGCTGTGATCGAAGCCGCTCTGATACACCGCAGTCGGGCGCTGTCCCTGGAGCTGGCGTATCTCATAGCGCTGGAGAAGCGTTTGGTCTTCGAGCGAGACAAAATGGAGCCAGCCGTCCTCGGTCACGACGTAGGCGAGTTCCTGGTATTCTTCAACGCCAAACGCAATCGGCCGGGCGGCCTGGCCGTCGAGCAGCTCGGACAGCCTCAGCGTCCCGCCGAATTCGGTCTTGGGCGCCGACCACAGGGGCAGCGTCTCGGCCACAATCACAAACAGGATGGCGGCAATACTCAGGATGATCGCAATGCCGCCAAAGCTAATGATGAGGCCGGCGGCCTTATCG
>WTHE01000206.1 GCA_011523315.1 Candidatus Binatota bacterium | reverse complement strand
CCACGAAGAGACGCTGCGCGCCTTAGATCAGCAGCACACGGCTACTATGCGGGCCTTGGAAGCGTTAATCGAACGGACTGCCCCGGCCCGGGCGGACTAGGTCGCCCAAGCTTGCCACTTTGGCCGCTATCAGCCGGTGAGGGTGCTGAGTTGAGGACGCAGCTATGGGGCGGATTCAGATTCCAGTCGTGGTAGACGACCAGGGCGCGATGAGCTGGGAGTACCTCGCCGACCTGGAGGTGGATATCGGCATCCGGATCACCTGGGCGGGCTATGCGCCGCCGGTCTCGTATCTGCGCCTGCTGGGGGCGCTGTGCCGTCATGCCCTCTACATCGCCGTGCCCGTGTTCACCCAGGACGAAAGTTGACACTTTGCCCGTTATCAGCCGTCAAAGCGGCCCAGAATAATTGCAAGACAGCCATCAGAATGACTGTTAAGTCTGGCAACGTAGTGAGCGGCTGAAACAGAGCCTGAGACATCGCAACCCACAGGAGGCTACTGGCATGAGTACGGAATCAATCGCAACTTGGGCGCTTGTCGTGTCAATAATCTCAGCTGCCGTGTCGTTCTACTCAGTATACGAGAACAGAAGAGACCGTATTCTCCAACCTAAGCGGGACGTTCTGCGCCGCTACATTGGCAACCTTCATCGGATTAGCGGGAATCTAGTTGATGAGAGTCGGGATGGCAGTGAACCATTTGTTGCTCTCAATGAGGACCGCGCCGTATTCGGCAAGGACGAGGACGTACAGAAAGCGCTCCGGGAGCTTTGGGGGTCCAGAAACAATCAGGCTGAAAAGCATGTCAAGATCGTTCGAGCTATGGCCAAGGCCTCAAACCTCGATCTGTCGATGTGGTCAGACGAATTCCTCCTACGCCCTTTTACTCCGAACGTGCCTTAAAGGTGACATAAAGGAACGATATCAGCCGCAGCGGCTCGACCGGGAAGGACCTACACAGGCCGTCTTATGAAGGAACCTTGGAAAAGCACCGGGATGTGGCTTGCGCTGGTTGCAAGCATTTTTACTCTCTGGCAGGGAGTCATGCCGCTCATCCCGTTCCCGTCCCCTTTTTTTGAAGCCCTCTCCTACGTGGTCTTAGTGGGTGTCAGTGTGGTGGTAGCTTGGAATCTCTGTGTTAGCGTGTGTCGGGAGGTTCCAGCGGTCTATCAGCGGCTCTACCGCCGCACGAAACGCGGCCGCTTTGCCGCCCTACAAAGGCCGGTTGAAAGCATGATGAGGGAGCTTCCTCGCAGAGACGAACTCTGGGTGAAATTTTCCATCGAAAACCAACAACGACTGCGCGCTTTATTGGTGAAGTTGGACCAGCTCGGCATCGCGCCGCCCATAAAGGCCCCGCAGGGACCCGCCCGCTCCGACGAGAGTATACTGGAATACTGTGAAGCCCTGAGAAAGTATCTCGGGTACGTGTATGAGTATATCCTCCGGCACGACTTCAAGGGGTGCATCGAGATGTCGCGCAGCTACCGACAGCCGCCCACGGCCCAATTAGGACAGTGCCCGCCCATCTCCAAAGTTGACACATTGCGCGTTATCGGACGGGAGTGACTGGTATTCCCCACACCGCCGAGCGGGGTAGGGTGCCGGATTTGTGCTAAGGAGCGAACTATGGAGAGTCAGACCATCGAACTTGGTGCGGCCACCCTGGCCGCCTTACAGGCGCTGGTCCCGCCACCAGGCATGACCCCGCTGGCGTGGGTCGCCTTGGGGGTCGGCCTGGGACAACTCGTGCTGCTCACGGTCGGGCTGATGCTGATGTACCGGAGCACTACGAGCCGCGAGCAGCAAACCCGAGCCCAGGCCCAGGCGGAGGCGCAACGCCATGCCGAAACGATGGAAGCCCTCCGCCTCCAAGCCACCGCCAGCCGCGAGCAGCACGAGGAAACGCTCGAAGCCTTGCGCCAGCAGGGCGACGCCTTCCGTCAACAAGGCGACGCGTTACGCCAACAGGGCGACGCGTTACGCCAACAAGGCGACGCCTTACGGACCCTGATCGAACGCACCGCGCCGGCCCGCGCAAGTTGACATATCCCCCCTTCTCGGACGCAGCGGCTTACCAGCTGAGGCTTGTGGGAGGGTGTCGTAATGGTTCTCCTGGTAGCAGCAACGCTGATATATTGTGCTGAGAGGGAGGCCGATCCGATGAATGAACGCAAGAAATGTATGTTTGATACTGTCATATTCAATCGGGTCGTTGAGCACAAAGTACCTGTCGAGCTGCTAGCAGAATGCGTCGATGTATACGCTACGCATGTTCAGCGTTATGAGATCAACAAGACCCCATGTCCTGAGAAAAAGGCTGAGCTGAACCAGGTATTTGTTGATCTTGTCTTGGAAGAGCGCCCAACTGAGTCGGCTGTCTGGGACGAGGTAGAGTGGGACAGCGCCAAATGGTCGGGGGACGATGACCTGTACGAGCAGATAGAGACGGCTTTGGACAAACGTAAGCCGAAGAAAAACAACATTCAGGATGCATTGATCGCGGAGACCGCAATCAAGAATAATCTCACCCTTGTCACTGACGATGGGAATTTGAGAGAAGAAGCCTCAAAACTCGGCGCAGAGTGCATGTCCTGGGAAGAATTGCGACAGCTTTGTCGAAGATGATTCCAAGTTGAGCCATTCCCCGCCACCACCGAAACGTTGACACATTGGATTTTATCGGACAGATCAGCAGGCCCGGGCGCTGTTTTCTGGTATCAACTTTTCCCTACCTGTTCCTGTACGGGTTATAGAGACCGTTGGGGTTATACGGATTGAGCGGCGCGTTGGGATTATACGGATTGTCCCTGTAGTCGTAGGAATGGAATGGGCTATTCGGATTCAAGGGACTGACAGGACTTTTGGGGTTGTACGGACTGCTCATGCTATTGGGGTTCCGGGGGTTGTTGCTCCAAGCATAAGGACTCGTGGCATAAGGGCTCGTGGCATAAGGGCTCGTGGGTTGAGTCGGTTGGGTGGGCTGAGTGCCGTAGGGGACGTACTGGCCCCAGGCTGGACCGGCCAGAAGAAGGGACAGGGCTAAGACAAAAACGATATGCACGGAGACAAAAATATCCCTGAAGCCTTTGACTATGTTCAATCCCTTGCTGACTAGATCAAACATAAAGCTGGTCTTATCCATTTTGCTCGGATTTTCTCGTGGTCGCTTGGTGGCGATCCAAGGTCCCGAGCATCCGGTGTTGACATTGTCCCATCTCCCTTCTCCTGCCGTCTCGTTAAGCTTCCCAGACAAGAAGATAGGCTTCTGATATGTCGGCAGAAGGTAGTTCCCCCCTATCTCCCCAGTAGCGACAATAAGGGGAAAATCAGGCTGGGTAGAGTCGATGGGGATTGAGCGGCCTTCTTTCATGTGGCGCGCGCAGTTAGGGCCATCATGGTAGATTTCCACGTCCCAAATTCCATCGAATTTCGTCTGTGCTGAGTTTCCCCACATAAGCGTCACCTCCTCCAAAAGCCGAATCTTATCGCGTCACCGCCCACACGCGGGCTTTGATGCTGATAGGCACAGGAACTCGACCCGTCTGGCCATGCCGGGGCATCCAGAACTCGGCCTCTTTCGTCTCATTTGTAGGCACGAGCCGCGCTATTATGGCGTCACCTTTGCGCCCCTGCTCCCAAGCAACATACGGAGCTGGCCCAAAGAACATGGCCATGAACCGCCCACCACTCTCCGGGTCTGCTAGCGTGAATCGCCCCTCATGGGTGAGATCGTCTTTTCGGCTGTCATGCCACTCATATACCCGCTGTATCAAGTCTTCCAAAGGCTCATCCTCCGGTCCATCGGGGAGAGACGACTCCCACTCAACTATCCGCTCCAGGCGGCCACTGATTAGTGCGAAGCTGCCAACCTGGGGACGAGGGGAGTCCAATTGGCTACGCTCGATTAACTTAGCCAGGCCCTTGTCACGCTTATCTGGGGTGGGAGGTTCCTCAACATATCCCAGAGCGCGCTGCTTCCGAATCTTGTCCGCCTGCTCGGGAGTGACAGTCAGTAGAGACTTATGCCCAGAGCCAGGGACCGGGCGCAGGATAGGTTTTATCCCATTGGCTAAAGCAAATCGACGCAGGTAGGAGCGGTCCATCCCAAGCTCCTCTGCAAGTTTCTTGATGGTGATAATCATATGGAGTATTTTATATGTCTCTGCGAGTCGGTCAATATAGTCTCGTAAAAAGTCCGGGCCGCCGGTGACGGATCCGAGAGCCTAGCGGTCGTGGACACAGCAAGCTTGACACTTTGGCCGTTATCAGACGTAGGAGACTGAACGGCCGTTCAGCAGTGCAGGAAAATCAGGGACTTACGGGGCGAGAGCGGCGAGGCCCAACTGAATGAATCGCGGGTGAAAGGGCAGTTTGTCCGAAGAATGTTCAGATTGGCTTTGCCCAACATAGCGCGGCCTGGGGAAATTACGCCGACGAATGATCCGGCAGCTATCGCTGATCTCCTGTAACAGCTGGCGGATAGCCGGGAGAGATCCAATGAACCGGCAAAAAATAGAGCAGTTTTACCACGAATTTGGACAGCGGCTTAACGCATTGGCCAAACAAGAAAACGCGCAAGAAAATGGGGAATGGTGTTCCCAAGGGATGAGTATCGTGGAACTGCTGGACGCCTACTCTGTGACTGAGGCAGACCTGCGTTGGCTATTCCTGCCGGTCGTCTAAGCCTGGCGGCTGTCCTCCTTCTTACGGGTGCAACTCCTCCCGGTTTTCTCGCCCCGGCTTGACCCCGGCCGAGTTTCTGAAACACTCGCCCTGCATGGCTCCCCCACTGATCGAACTGCGCCGCTTGACCAAGGTCTACCAGGAGGGCGAACGCTCCCACACGGTCCTGCGTGAGGTTGACCTGACGATTCAGGCTGGCGAGTTCGTCGTGCTGCTGGGCCGCAGCGGTTCGGGCAAGTCTACCCTGCTGAATCTGATCAGCGGGATAGATATGCCGACCTCGGGCGAGGTGGTGGTCTACCCCGGCTCGGACGAGCCCGGTCCGCTGTCCCTGGCCCGGCTCAGCGAGCAGCAACGCACCCTCTTCCGCCGCCAGCACATCGGCTTTGTCTTTCAGTTCTTCAATCTGCTGCCGACCCTCAGCATTCAGGAGAATATCCTGCTGCCCCTGGAGCTGAACGGCTGGGATGCGGCGCGGGCCGAGCAGGCCAGCCTGACCATGCTCGACCGGGTCGGTCTGGCCGACCGGGCGGACGACTTTACTGACCGCCTGTCCGGGGGTGAGCAGCAGCGGGTGGCGATTGCCCGCGCCCTGGTGCATGAGCCGCTCCTGATTCTGGCCGATGAGCCGACCGGCAATCTGGATATCGAGACTGGCCGCACGGTGCTCGAACTGCTCGACCGTCTGACCCGCCAGGCCGGCAAGACCCTGCTGATGGTGACCCATAGCCAGGAGGTCATCGGCATGGCCGACCGCATTTTCAGCATCCAGGACGGACATCTGCTGGAACGGCCGGCCGGGGAATCGCCATGAGCCGTGTGCTGTGGCGGGCCAGCCTGCGCTATCTGCTCCGCCATCCGTGGCAGATGGGCCTGTCTTTTGTGGGGGTGGCCCTGGGGGTGGCGGTTGTGGTGGCCATTGATCTGGCCAACGCCAGCGCCCAGCGCGCCTTTCTGCTGTCAACCGACAGTGTGGTGGGGCGGGCGACGCATCAGATTGTCGGTGGCTCGCGGGGGATTCCCGAGGACATCTTTCGCGCCGTGCGGATTGAGGCTGGTATCCGGCTGGCGGCTCCGGTTGTTGAGGGCGATGTGGCCGCACCCGACTATCCGGGCCGGACCTTTCGGGTGCTGGGCGTTGATCCGTTTGCCGAGGCGCCGTTTCGGCCCTATCTGGCCGGGCTGAACAGCCGGGGGCAGGACGCGCTGGTGTCGTTTTTGACCCGGCCGGCAACCGCCATCATGTCCTACGGGACGGGCCGTGAGCTGGGTCTGGGCCTGACCGGGGACCCAGCCACACAAGGGCAGGTCGATCAGCTCACCGTTCGGGCCGGCGGCGTCCGCCAGCGGCTCAGCATCATCGCCCTGTTGGAGCCGGCCGATGCGCTGAGCCGCCGGGCGTTGGACAGCCTGTTGGTGACGGATATTGCCACCGCTCAGGAACTGCTGAGCCTGACCGGGCGTTTGAGCCGGATCGATCTGATTATGCCGGCCGGTCCGCTGGGTCAGGCCGAGCTGGCAAAAATCAGGGCGGTGCTGCCGCCCGGCGCCGAAATCCGCAGCGCGGCCGCCCGTTCGCAGTCGGTAGCCCAGATGACCCGCGCCTTCAGCCTGAACCTGAGCGCGCTGAGTTTATTAGCCCTGATTGTCGGCATGTTTCTGATCTACAACACGATGACCTTTTCGGTGGTCCAGCGTCGCGGCCTGATCGGCGCCCTGCGGGTTGTCGGCGTCACCCGCCGGGAAATTTTCAGCCTGATTGTGGCCGAAGCCGCCCTGCTCGGTCTGCTGGGTACGGCCGCCGGACTCCTGCTGGGGGTCGCCCTGGCCCAGGGCTTGGTCCGGCTGGTGACCCAGACGATCACCGATCTGTACTTTGTCGTCAGCGTGCGCGAGCTGACGATCAGCGGGCTGGGGCTGCTCAAGGGCTTGGGGCTGGGACTCGGGGCCAGCCTGGTGGCCGCCCTGGCTCCGGCGCTGGAGGCCACGGCCACCCAGCCGCGGGCGGTGCTGAATCGCTCGACGCTCGAAGCCCACTCACAACGGGTTGTGCCCTGGGCGGCCGTGGCTGGCGTGTGTCTGGTGCTGGTCGGAGCGGGCCTGCTGCTGCTGCCCAGCCGCGACCTGATCCTGAGCTTCGGTGGTCTGTTTACCATCTTCCTGGGCTGTGTGCTGGTCACGCCGGTGGCCGTGGTCGGCCTGTTGCGGGCGGTCCAGCTGCTGGTCGGGACACGGACGGATATTGTCGGACGCCTGTGCATCCGCAGCGTGCTGGCCTCGCTGAGCCGGACTGCGGTGGCGATTGCCGCCCTGATGGTCGCCGTGTCGGTGACGGTTGGGGTGGGCATCATGATTGAGAGTTTTCGGCAAACCGTGGCCTATTGGCTGGAGAACGCTCTCCAGGCCGATATCTATGTTGCTCCTCCCAGCCTGGTGTCGCGCTGGAATGAGGGCACGCTGGACCCGGCCGTTGTCGCCCGTCTGTCAGCCGCCCCGGGAGTGGCGGCGGTGAGTACCTACCGGCGGGTGTCGGTCGAATCGCCGACCGGTCGGGTCCAGCTGGTTGCCCTGCAACTCGATGTCGGCAGGTATGCTTCCTACCGCTTTGTTGAAGGTCGGCCGGAGGTGGTGTGGCCGGCCTTTGAGACCGAACGCACGGTCATTGTGTCAGAGCCGTACGCCTACCATCACCGGCTGCGGGTGGGTGGTGCTGTCCGTCTGCGGACCGACCGGGGGGTACAGGATTTTCGGGTCGCCGGGATTTTTGCCGATTACGGATCGGACCGGGGGCTGGTGATGATGAGCCGTCGGACCTATGAGCAGTTCTGGCACGACCTGGGCGTGTCGTCGCTGGGGCTGTGGCTGAGCCCTGACCGGGATGTGACGGCCATGCTGGCCTCGCTACGGCGGCTGGTCGGTGCGGTGCAGGAGGTCGAACTCCGCTCGAACCGGTCCCTGCGCCAAGCCTCGCTGGAGATTTTCGACCGTACCTTTACCATTACCTCGGTACTCCACCTGCTGACCACGGCGGTGGCGTTTATCGGTGTCCTGAGCGCGTTGATGGCCCTGCAGCTGGAGCGCGAACGCGAACTCGGCGTGCTGCGGGCGACCGGCTTTACGCCGCGTCAGGTCTGGGGTCTGGTGACCGCCCAGACCGGCCTGATGGGTCTGCTGGCCGGACTGCTGGCCCTGCCGGTCGGCCTGATGCTGGCCTCGGTGTTGGTGTTTGTGATTAACCGGCGCTCGTTTGGCTGGACCCTGGAGCTGGAGATTATCCCTGGCCTGCTCGTTCAGGCCGTGCTGCTGGCTGTGCTGGCCGCGCTGTTGGCCGGGATGTATCCGGCCTTGAGGATGTCCCGGACCTCGCCGGCGCTGGCCTTGCGCGAGGAGTAGAGGAGGACAGGCATGGGCAAACGCAGGCTGCATACGCTGGTGTTCTTTGTTGAGAACCTGGGGGCCGGGGTCTGGATCGGAGCCCTGGTCGGCTTTGGTTTTGCGGTGGCCGGGAGCGTGTTCCAGGAGGCGCCCAGCATCACGGTGGCCGGGAATATCAACGCCGCCATTCTGGCCAAGCTCAACCGTCTGGAGGGCGTGGCTGCGGCCTGTATGGGTCTCGGCGCGGTGTACTTTGTGCTGCATCCGGCTGAGCGGACCCGGCTGCGGGTGGCCAAGGTCGTACTCTGGCTGCTGATGCTGGCCGGGCTGTGGATGTATGCCGGCCCGATTGCCGACCGGCTGGAGTACCTGCGGACGGTTGAGATCCAGGATTTTGATAATTTCGACCCGGCAAGACAGGTCTTTCGGGATGAATTCGCCCGCCTGCACGCCCGGTATACCCGGCTGGTCTCAGTCAATCTGCTGCTCGGGCTGGGTTTTGTGTTCCTGTCGGCGTGCGAGAGACGAGACTGAGGCCGCCCGCTCAGAAGTCAATGCGCTGAAAGCGCAGGAAGCGTTGGGCGGTCTCCTGGGGTCGCTCGATCATGGGGATATGACCGGTGTGGGGCATGACCACAGCTTCGGCGTTGGGCATCAGCGCCGCCAGTATTGCCGCCCCTGAAACGTGGAGGATGCGGTCTTGCTCTCCCCACACGATCAGGGCCGGGACTGGATGATCCTGTAAGAGCGGTTCTAAGGAGAGCGGGGTTTCGGCCAGATCTCGGACAACTTTGGCGTTGAAATCGCGTTGACGCATGGCCTGCTCGGCCAGATAGCGCTTGATCGGGCCGGGGATCCAGGGGCGCACGACGGCCGCAAATTCAAACATCGTGTCGAAGTCCTCAGGCCGGTTGACGATGAGGGGATTCTTGCCCTGGGCCAGGTGTTGGGCGAGTTCGCTGGCTTGGGCCGAGGCCACCCCGCCGGGGGCCAACAACCACAGACTTTGGACCTCGTGCGGATAGCCGGCGGCATAGGCGCCGGCT
>WTHE01000594.1:3554-9148 GCA_011523315.1 Candidatus Binatota bacterium | reverse complement strand
CGGTAAATCCAGAATGCCCTGTTTGCCGCCATTATCGACAACGATGATTCTCATGTTATACCTTTCTTTTATTTGAGGTCCGGCAAGAAAGACATACGCGTTTTTGTTGGTCTTTTTTACCGGGTAAACTCGTGCCTAATTCCCTTTTCAAAGGGGGAAGCGCGGAAGCGCAGGGGGATTTCTGCGCCAGGAGAGTCCTCCTCGAAAAGAGAATTGCAAAGTGAGACACCACCGGCTGTTCCTGCTACCTTGTAAACGTTCGGGGTAAATGTTCTGGAGGTGTGAGTTGGCCACTGGAGAGATCAAACCGATTCGGACCGAACAGGATTATGAGGACGCACTGGCTCGGGTCGACGCGCTGATGGATGCGGCGCCCGGCAGCCCGGAGTTCGACGAACTCGATGTCCTGGTTGATCTGGTTGAACACTATGAGAGCAAGCACGAGCCGATGGGCTATCCAAGTCCGCTCGCCGCGATTGAGTTCCGTATGGAGCAGGGCAACTTGCGGCCGCGTGACCTGATCCCGTTCATCGGGAGCCGGGCGAAGGTGTCCGAGGTGCTCTCCGGCGAGCGCGCCATCACCATGCCGATGGCACGGGCGCTGCATCAGCATCTTGGCATCCCGGCAGAAGTATTGTTATGCGACTCAGACGTTGCCCTGGCCGATCCACTGGCCGACCTCAGCTGATCCAAGCGAGATCCTAGAGCAAATTCCGATGCTGTGTAGCCCTTCGACTTCAGGCGCGCTGCGCCTGACGCTCAGGACTAACGGCCTCCCGTTCGTGCTGAGCGTAGCGGAGCGAAGTCGAAGCAGGGCTGCCGGAGCGCTTCCGACAGGGCTACAGCTTACCGTGAAACGCGCTAGGTCATGTTGCACCATCTTCAAGGTCCGCTTCGAGGGCCTGGCCGGCTGCTTGCCCTTTTCCCTGCGCCGCTCTATGGTATGCCGCGCGTGGGAGAAAGCGCGTTCGGACTACACCACAAGGAGGAAATCGTATGCCGCTGTATCTCGACGAAATTTACTGGAACCCGGATCGTACCGGTGAGGTGAAGGCGATGTTCAAGGGCGTGCTCGACGGGACGACGGGTTTTCCCGAGGGGGTGAGCCTGGTCGGCGGTCCGTGGGCCTCCAACGAAGAGCCGAAAATAGTCCTCGTCCTTGACATCCAAGACCACGCCAAGACGTTTGAGACCTTTCAGGGACTGGTCGCCAAGGGCGTGATTGCCAAGCGCCGGCTGACCCCGATTGTTGACTGGGCGTCAATGGATGGGGTGGCTGGCTAAGCCCCCCTCCCGTTCAGCCGCTTCGGAAAGAGTATGCTGCCATGACGCTTTCTCCCCGCCCGCTCGCCGTGACCGTGTACTGCTCCTCGAGCCGGCAGCTGGCCCCGGTGTATACCGCCGAAGCCGAAGTGTTGGGGCGGCTGATCGCCCAACGCGGTCATAGCCTGGTGTACGGCGGCGGCAATATCGGCCTGATGGGCGCGCTGGCCCGTGCCGCGCTGGCCGAGGGCGGCCAAGTCACGGGGGTGATCCTCAAGGATTTTCTCGACCGGGGCTACGCCCAAGACGGCCATGAGATGCACGTGGTCACCGATATGCGCGCCCGCAAACAGGGTCTGGAAGAGCTGGGCGATGCCTATATTGCGCTGCCCGGCGGCTTTGGCACCATTGAGGAAGTCTCCGAGGTGCTGGCCCTGAAGCAGCTCGGCTTTCATGCCAAGCCGATCGTCTTTGTGAACACCAACGGGTTCTTCAGCCCGCTGCTGAGCCTTTTTGACCGGGCGTTTGAGGAAGCCTTCATCCACGAGCGCTTCCGCGATGTGTACCGGGTGGCCGATACCCCCCAGGCCGCCCTCGATCTGATCGAAACAGCCTGAGCCTCTGATTCGTCTGCTGCGGAGGACACCACGCGACGGTTCTGCCAGCTGATTCTTGCCCCGGCGGTGTGCCTGCTGCTCACCCGCCCGGCCCTGGCTCAGACTCCGCCAGGGGAGTCCACACCGACACGGGCACATTTTGACCGGGGCCTGCTGTGGAAGATCGGTACGGGCAGCAGGCCAAGCTATGTGTTTGGCACGATCCATTCCGACGACCCGCGCGTTGTCCGACTCCCGTCCGCAGTCCAGGCGGCCTTTGATGAGAGCGAGCATTTTTGCCTGGAACTCGTGCTCGATGCGCGGGCTTCATCCGTCTTGGCCCAGCGCATGGTCTTGGCCCAGGGACACAGCCTGCGGGAGGTACTTGGCGGGCCGCTGTTTGACGCTGCCGTGCCGGTGATGGCGCAACGCGGCGTGCCCGAACCGGCGCTGCTACGCCTCAAACCCTGGGCGGTGGTGATGCTGCTGAGCGGTCCACGACACAAGACGGGCCAGGTCCTGGACCTCAGCCTGTATGAGATCGCACGCCAACAGGGGAAGTCCGTCTGTGGTCTGGAAACGGTCGAGGAGCAGGTGGCGGTTTTTGATACCGCGCCTGTTGAGGAGCAGGTGATCCTGCTGCGCGATAGCGTCACCCGCTATGCCGAGCAGTCGGCCCTGCTGCCCCGCCTGATCGAGCGCTACCTGGCCCGCGATCTGGCCGGGCTGGTCAGCCTCAGCCAGGACAGCGGTCCGAGCGATGCGGCGGTCAGGCGCGTCGTGGACGGCTTCATGCAGCGGCTGCTGGCCCAACGCAATCCGCGCCTGGTGGAGCGCATGGACGCCGTTGTCCGCAGCGGCGGAGCGTTCATCGCCGTCGGCGCCCTGCACCTGCCGGGCGAGCAGGGCGTGCTGCGGCTCCTGCGCCAACGCGGCTATACGCTCGAAGCCATATACTGAGCGGAGGCGGTCTAGCGGCCCTGGAACTGCGGCTTGCGCTTTTCCACGAATGCGCGGGTGGCCTCTTTATGGTCTTCGGTCGTCATGGTGATCATCTCATAGGCGAGCGAGGCGTCGAGGATGAGGTTGACCTGATCTTTGAGCCATTTGTTCACCGAGAGTTTGCTCCAGCGGATAGCCCAGGTCGGCCCGTCGGCCAACTCCTGGGCCAGGGCGCGCGCCTTTGGCATGACCTCCTCGGCCGGTACGGCATAGTTCACCAGGCCCATCCGGGCCGCCTCGCTGCCGCTGACCAGGTGGCCGCGCATGAGGAACTCCTTGGCCCGCGCCGGGCCGATCAGCAGCGGCCAGATCACCGCCCCGCCGTCGCCCGCCACAATGCCGACCCGGGCGTGCGGATCGCCAAAGCGGGCCTTCTCGGAGGCGACAATCACGTCGCAGAACAGGGCGATGGTTGCCCCGAGTCCGACCGCATCGCCGTTGATGGCGCCGATAATCGGTTGTTCGACCTCCAGCAGGTTCTGGATCAGCCGTTTCCCGCCGGCCGGATTCAGGCGAAAGCGTTTCGCCTGCCCGCTGTGTCCGTCGGATCTGGAGGCCATGCCCTTGACATCGCCGCCGGCACAGAAGGCTCTGCCGGCGCCGGTCAGCAGAATGGCGTTGACCTCCGGGTCGTCGGCCACGTCGAGCCAGATGCGCTCAAGCTCGTTGTGGAGCTGGGGATTCACGGCGTTGAGCGAGTCCGGGCGGTTGAGGGTCAGGATGGCCAGCTTATCGGCCTTTTCGACCGTGATGCACTCATAGCGGCTGTAGTCTGTCATCGGGCTTCCCTCCTTATGTTCCGTGGTGTTCCTTGTCGCCGGCATAGCAGGAGGACGTGTCCGAAACAAGGAAAAGCGCGGGCTGCGGCGACCCCCGAGCCGCTTGAGATGCCATCAGCACAAGTGATACACCCCTGGCAATCTGACACGAGCAGACTCTCCGCCAATGGCCCAATCTCCACGCCCGATCACGCGTTCACTCCGATTCCCGGTCAGCCCAAAAGCGGGCCGGGTGTCTGGCGTGCTGGTCCGTCCGCCGGCCGCGCAGTGTCTGCTCGTATTCGCCCACGGGGCTGGAGCCGGCATGCACCACGCCTTCATGCAGGCCAGCGCCGCCCAGCTCGCCCAGTGTGGCATTGCGAGCTTCCGCTATCAGTTCCCGTATATGGAGCAGGGCGGCCGGCGTCCGAACCCCGGTCCGGTTCTGGTCGAAACGGTCCGCTCGGCCATCGCTGCGGCAGACAAGGCGGCCGGCGACCTGCCGCTGTTCGCCGGCGGCAAGTCGATGGGCGGCCGCATGACCTCGCTGGCCATGGCCCAAGAAGCGCTGCCCGGTGTCCGGGGACTGGTCTTTTTCGGCTTTCCGCTCCACGCCGCCGGCCGGCCGTCGGCCGAGCGCGGCGAGCATCTGACCGACATCCATATCCCGATGCTCTTCCTGCAGGGCACGCGCGATACGCTGGCCGATTTGGCCCTGCTGCGCCCCCTACTGCGTCGCCTGGGAAAACGGGCCAGCCTGCACGTCGTCGAGGGCGGCGACCACTCTTTCCACGTGCTCAAGCGCTCGGGCCGCACCGATGCGCAGGTGCTGGCAGAGTTGGGAGCGGCGGTGCAGGACTGGACGGCGCGGCAGGTCTGAGTTTCAAGCCCGGCTACCCAAAAGCCGGCAACTGCTCTATGATTTTCGGTATGTCGAGCCCCATTCCTTCTTTTGCCTCACGGGCGTGTCGGACGGCTGGCCAGCTGCGCCGGACACGCATTGAGAGCGTGCAGATCAACGTCGGCAAGCTGTGCAATCAGGCCTGCCTGCACTGTCACGTTGACGCCGGTCCCAAGCGGACCGAGATCATGGACCGTTCAACGCTCGACCGGGCGCTGGAGCTGGTCCACGCGGCCGGTGCGCACACGGTCGATATCACCGGCGGCGCACCCGAGCTGAACCCGTCGTTTCGGTATGCGGTGCAGACCCTGCGCGACGCCGGCCGCCGGGTCATCGACCGCTGTAACCTGACCGTCCTGTTCGAGCCCGGCCAGGAAGATCTGGCCGAGTTTCTGGCCCGGATGGGCGTCGAAATCATCGCCAGCCTGCCGTGCTACTCTGAGGAGAACGTCACCAAACAGCGCGGTCAGGGGGTGTACGACAAGTCGATTCAGGCCCTGCGGGCGCTGAACGGCCTGGGCTACGGTCGGGACGGCTCGGGGCTGAGCCTGACCCTCGTCTACAACCCGGTCGGACCCCATCTGCCTCCCCCGCAACACCAGTTGCAAGCAGACTACAAGCGCGAGCTGGGCACGCGTTTCGGTCTGGTCTTCAACCAGCTGTACACCATCACCAATATGCCGATTGCCCGCTTTGCCCACAGTCTGGAGCGCGACGGCCAGCTCGACGCCTATAGGCAGCTGCTGGCCGAGGCGTTCAACCCGGCCACCCTGGACGGCCTGATGTGCCGCTCTCAGATCAGCGTGTCGTGGGACGGCTTTGTGTACGACTGCGACTTCAACCAGATGCTTGACCTGCGTCTCGGCCACGACACACCCCTGCGCCTGGGCGAGCAGTCGGCCGACGATCTTGTCCAGGCGCTGGAACATCGGGCCATTGTGGTTGGCTCGCACTGCTACGGCTGCACAGCCGGGGCGGGCAGTTCGTGCGGCGGCGCCTTGTCCTAGGAGTTCAATGCGAAGGAGACAGGCATGGATTTTGGAGTGATTTTTCTCTCCCACGTTGAGAGCTACA
>WTHE01000594.1:0-3454 GCA_011523315.1 Candidatus Binatota bacterium | reverse complement strand
AAGGAGACAGGCATGGATTTTGGAGTGATTTTTCTCTCCCACGTTGAGAGCTACAAACACGTGGCGCTGGCCGAAAGCCAGGGCTTCAGCCACGCCTGGTTCGGCGATTCGCAGATGGTCTGGGCCGATGTCTACCAGTGCATGGCCCTGTGTGCGGCCAACACGACGACGATCAAACTGGGCACCAACGTCACCAATCCCAGCTCGCGTATCGCCCCGGTCACGGCCGGTAACTTTGCAACCCTGAACGTGCTGGCTCCGGGCCGGCTCATTCTGGGCATCGGCACCGGCAACACCTCGCGGCGGACGCTGGGCATGCCGGCGGCCAGGCTGGCCGAGATGCGGACCCATATCGACGTATGCCGCGGCCTGCTGCGCGGGGAGACCGTTCCGTATCAGGAGGGCGAGCGGCAGCGCATGATCCGCTTCCTCAATCCCGACGAGGGCTTTATCAATCTGGCCGATCCCATCCCGGTGTATGTGGCCGGCAGCGGACCCAAGACGCTGGAGCTGGCCGGGGAAATCGGCGACGGGGTGATCCTGTTCGGGACGGTCGGCGACAGTCTGCTCAAGTACACCCTGAGCCATATCCGGCGCGGCGCCGAACGGGCCGGCAAACGCCTGGAGGACTTGTACATCCTGGTCCTCACCGCCCTGCACTTTACCAAGCCCGGCGAGAGCCTGGCCGACCTCCAGCGGGCGGTCGGGCCGCTGGTCGTCTCGGAGTGCAACATCTTTGCCCTGTCGGTGACCGATCCCTATCAGCTGCCGGGCGATATTCGGGATGAGCTGATGGGCTTCAAGACTGCCTACCGGACGCCGACCGCTCCGATTGAGACCCGCCATCTGGACCTGTACACCGGCTATTGCGCCGAATTCAAACCCGAGCACGAGTCGCTGGTCACCGAGCGGATGATTAAGGAGACGACTCTGACCGGCACGCCGGAGGAGATTCGGGAGCGCATCCGCAGCATGCAAGAGCTGGGCGTGAAGCAGGTGGCGATTGCGGCCAGCGTCTCCGAGATGACCGATTTCGCCACCCAGGTCGTCCAGCATTCCGCTTAGTGTGTAGATTCCCGGTCTTGAATTTTGCCCCACCAGGTGACGAGTCCAGGCGGCCAGTTTTGGACGCCCCTCAATCGCCGGCTTAGGGCCACAGGGCATCGGCCGCCAACAGGTTGGCAAACTGCGAAAATGGCACAATCTCAATGCCGTCTGCCGTTTGTAATACGGGTCCTTGGGGATAGACGACAATGCGTCGGCACACACCCTCCAAGTCGGCCAGCACTCTCAATCCCTTGCACCAGGCTTCTGCAAATGTGTTGCCGGACTTGACCTCAATGGCGACAAATTCTCCCCCGCGTTTGAGCAGGAAATCGACCTCAGTCCGGGTGTGTGCAGCTGTTGCCCAGTAGAAGCATTCGTCGCACAGATTGCGATAGTCTGTGTATGACCGAATCAGCTGTGCGATCAGCCCCTCAAACAGGGCCCCGCGTTCCTCCGCTGTCGGCGGTGTCGTGACCTTTTTTATTGCCCGGACAATACCGGGGTCACACCAGTACCATTTGGGCAATTTGCGTTCGCGCACGCGCAATCTGGTCTCATAGGCAGGCAGTTGAAAGCACAGGAGCGTTTCCTCCAGGATATCGAGATAAGCCGCCACCGTCGTGCGGGCAACCTGGGCTTCTCTGGCAATGTTGGCCACGTTCAGGGGTTGGGCGTGAAAGAGTGCCGCCAACGGCAGAAAACGCGCGAATCCCGACAGGTTGCGTACCAGGGCCTCGGCCTGAATCTCTTCTTTGAGGTACATGTGGGTATAGGCGGTGAGTGTCTCTGCTCTGTCTTCTGAATCCCATACAATGGGCAGCAAACCGTGTTGCAACGCGTCGTCGAGCGCAAATTGCTCTCCCAGTTCCTCGGGAATAAAGGGGTGCATGGCGCGACGCAGGGCGCGCCCGGCAAGCAGGTTGACACCTGCCCGTTTGAGTTTTCTCGCGCTCGACCCGCACAAAACAAAGCGCAGCCCCTTTTCTTCGATAAAACGGTGTACTTCGTTGAGCAACGCGGGCAGCCTCTGCATTTCGTCTACCACCACCCAGCGGTCGCTGGGCACGGCTCGAAGTTCTGCGGAGAGGAGCCCTGGATTGGCCAGCAGGCGCTGATATGTATCCTCGGCGAGCAGATTGATGACATGGGCATGGGGAAAAGCGATGCGCAAATAGGTGCTTTTTCCAACGCCGCGTGGCCCTAAGAGAAAGAAGCTTTTTTGAGGCGCCTCAAGTATGCGTGGAATTGTCATTTGACTATATCGTCGTCATTTTTCGCAGTAATTTGACGGTAACATATACATTTTTCACAAATTTTCAAATCCTGAGCGCCGCGCCCGCCGATAAAAGAACAGCAGCGTAAACACCACCGCTCCGAAGGTCAGGAGCGTCACCAGCCCGTCCGGCAGCCCGAGCGACAGGCGGGGAATCCCGATGCTGGCCAGCAGGGCCAGCCCGACCCCCATCAGCGCCTCACCGGCAATGGCCCCGGACGCCAGCAGGACGCCGGGCTGGACGGGTCGGGTTGGCTCGGTCGTCCCGGTGGTGAGCAGGAAGGCCACAATCCCGCCAATCAGAATCGGCACCGACAGCCCGAACGGCAGGTACATGCCGACGGCAATCGGCATCAGGTGCGCCCGAAAGGCCGTGCCCCGCAGCTGCAAAACCCGGTCCACGAGCAGAATACACACGCCCAGGCCCGCTCCCAGGCCGACCAGCGGCCACGGCAGGTGGCCGTCGCCAAAAAAGCCGCGGGCCAGGCTGGCAAACAGCTGGGCCTGGGGCGCGGCCAGCTCTTTGCCGCCGATACCGCCCGGGGTGTAGTCGTGCAACAGTTGCAGCACGGGAGCCATGACCAGCGCCGCGACCGCCACCCCGGCAATCTGCATGAGCTGTTGGCGCCGTGGGCTGGCCCCCACCAGCTGACCCGTCTTGAGATCGTTACACACGTCACCGGCCGTGCAGGCCGTGCAACACACGATCGCCGCCACCCCCAGGGTGGCCAGCATGCCGGTTGTGCCGCTGAAGCCGAACACGAACAGCAGCCCGCCGGTAAACAGCACGGCGGTAATCGTCATGCCCGAAACCGGGCTGTTGGAGTTGCCGACCAGCCCGACGATGTAGCTCGCCACTGCGGTGAAGAAGAAAGCCATGACCAGCATGATCAGCGTGGTCAGCAGGCTGACGCCGAGCTGGCCGGTGAGAACGGTGTACAGCCCGCCGATCAGCCCGACGCACACCAGACAAAGAACGAGGATGGCGCCGAAGGGCATGTCGCGTCCGCTGGCCGCCTCGGGCTGAGCGGTCTGCGACCGAGCGAGCCCGACGGTCCCCAACAGCACCCGCAGCGCCTCGGCCAGCCCGTGGCGCACCTGGGCGATGGCCGCCATGCCGCCGACCACCATGGC
>WTHE01000619.1:5425-9153 GCA_011523315.1 Candidatus Binatota bacterium | reverse complement strand
CTGATTGACTGGAACCAGCTCAGCCAGACCGACCGGACTTGGCTGGCCGACTACCACAGGCAGGTGCTCGACACCATCGCTCCTCGGCTCAACAGCGACGACCGGGCCTGGCTCCGGGCCGCGTGTGAGCCCTTCGGCTGGAACGCGTCAGGGCAGCAGGCCGTTTGATCATCCGCGTCGCAAACGGCAGGCAGGGGAACCCGGCCAGCCCTGCTTGAACCGGCTGCCCGGATACCACCCGGTCACCCGAACTCGAACCCGTCTGTGACAGACGGGCGTGCAACCGCAGTCCTCAGGAGGCGTCAAGCCCCCACCGCAACCGGTTCTTCCCAGCCGCCGGTCGCCTCTCTGCACGCCTGTGCCCGGATCAAAGTCCGTCCAGAAGCTGTATCAGGTCTCTCACCGACCACAGCGACCTTTTCCTCGTCTAGGGCTGCTCCCCGGAGTCGTAGGCCGGTTTTTTGAAAGTCTCCCCGTAATTTTACGAAAATACTCATACTTTTCGTGTATATCCCCGTATTTTTAGGAGGGTAATGCTGGGCTCGATAGCATATAGGAGGGAGCGAAATGCGTGTATGGATGGAATGAGGAAGCGGCGTCATGAGCGACCAAGACGCGTTCGAACGCATCCTGGCATCGTTATACGACGCCATGCTTGATGATGCCCTATGGCCGGCCACTTCGGCCCTGATTGACGAGGCCTGCGGCATGCAAGGCAATGCCCTGTTGGTCGGCGAAGGCCCCAAGGACGATGTCCGGGCTCTTTTCCTCGGGCTCTACTACCGGGGGGAACGCCGCGAAGACTGGGAGCGCGAGTACCTCGACATCTACCATCCCATAGACGAGAGCGTGCAGCGCTTCCGGCAACTGCCCGACAGCCGCCTGGTTCACACCCATGACCTGTACACTGCCGAGGAGTTGAAGACCTCACCCGCCTACCAGGAGGGACTGCGCCGGTTCAGCGGCCAGGATGGCTTGAGGGCACGCCTGGACGGGCCGGACAGCTCCCACTACGCCTGGGTCACCGCAGACCCGGTTGCCCCGGGCGGTTGGAAAGCGCCGCAGGTCGCGCTGATGAGAGGTCTGTTGCCCCATATCCGGCAGTTTATCCGCGTCCGCCAGGCGTTGGTCCACACTGAAGCGCTGGGCGCGTCCGTGACCGGCCTGTTCGACAACACGCGGACTGGCGTCATCCACCTGGATCGACGCGGACGGATCGTTGCCGCCAATGACCGCGCCCGCGACATCCTGCGCCGTGGCGATGGACTGTCGGACCGAGACGGGGTACTGCGTGCCCGCGCACCGGCTGACCAGGCCCGGCTTGAGCGGCTGGTGGCCGCCGCGCTGCCGGCCGTCGGCGCCGTCAGTGGGTCCATGCTGCTGCGCCGCACCTCGGTGTTGCCGCAGTTCGTGGTCCATGTCAAACCCGTGAGCCTACGCCAGCCGGACTTCGGAACCCAACGCACTGCCGTGCTGGTATTGCTGGTCGAGCCGGGCAATCGCCCCCGCATTGATCCCAACCTGGTCGCCACGACCCTGGGGCTGACGCCGGCCGAGAGCCGGATCGCAGTCTGGTTGACCGAAGGCCGCACGGTGCGCGAGATTGCCACCACTACGGGGCGGCGGGAAAGTTCTATCCATTGGCACCTGCGCCAGATTTACACCAAGCAGGCCATCTCACGCCAGGCGGATCTGGTGCGGCTGGTGCTGTCGGTCGCCGAGTTCGCCTGACCCTACGCGGGGCTCCCCGTCGGGGCGCGGCCGGTCCAGCCGGTGGGCTAGGCGATTTCGACCAACTCGATATCAAAGGTCAGATCTTTGCCGGCCAACTCGTGGTTGGCGTCAAGCGTGACCTTTGTTTCGGACAGGGCGGTGACCTTCACCACCAGCGCCTGTCCCCCTTTTTGGCGCATCTGGAGGCGCTGGCCGATTTTGACCTCAAGTTCTTTGGGGAGTTGGCTGCGGTTGAGTTCAGCCACCATTTCCGGGCGGCGCACACCGTAGGCTTCGGCGGCCGGAATGTCCACCGTGACCGACTCACCGGGACTCATCCCGGCGACCGCCTTTTCAAAACCGGAAATCAGCTGGCCTTTGCCGATCGTAAACTCGAGCATGGCCTTGCCCGCAGAGGAGTCAAAGACCGTGCCGTCATCGAGTTTTCCAGTGTAGTGAACGCGTACCGTATCGCCCTGTTTTGCGCGTGCCATACTCTCCCCCTCAGAGGGCATGAAAAAGCTCCTGGAAGCGTAAGCAGGATTCCAGGAGCCTCATCTTTTCTGAACCAAGCCAACCGTGTTCGCCGAGTGTGGGCCTCAGCTTACGGGGTTCCCGGCCTGAATACAAGCCGACCTCCGGTTGTGCCGTCCGGGAGGCTCATCGTCGTCCCGGTCAGCCGACGACACGCGCCGCTCTCAGGTCCCGAATCTCGTCCGTACTGTAGCCCAACTGGCGAAGAATCTCGTCGGTATGCTGGCCCAGGTCGGGCGGCGGGCTGTGCACTGCGGCCGGGGTGTCTGAGAAACGCCACACCGGACCGATCGTCTCAAACGGCTCGGCGTTCGGACGCCCGATCTGGCGCACGACGTCCAGCTCCTCGACCTGGGGATGCTGAAACACGCTGGTGTAGGTGGTAAACGGCACCGCGTCGCCCTGAAACTCGTGGATCAGGCGGACGATCTCGGCGTTGCTGCGCTGGGCAAAGGCGCGCTCCCAGATCGGCTTGACCTCGGCCACATAGCGACCCACCCCGGTCGCTTCGCGGCCAAAATCGTCAAAGCGGGGGTCGGCCAGGCAGTCCTCCATGCCGAGCGAAATCAGGAGCCGATCCCAGTCTTCGCTGCTGCCCCGTCGCAGGCTGAAAAAGACGTGACCATCTTTGGTTTTATAGCCTTCATCGGGCGGCTTGGTGTAGTTGTCGAGGTGGAAGCCGTACCAGTCATCCGGGTCGGTCATCGACGTCCACATAATGCCCCGCATGTGTAACAGGGTGCCCAGCATGCTGACCGACACGCGCTGGCCCTGACCCGTGCGCAGGCGGTGGAACAGGCCGGCCGTAACCGCCTGAGAGACAAACACGCCGGTGCTGAGACTGGCCACGTCGGTGCCCAAGCGCACCGGCGGCTCGCCAATCCGGCCCAGCGAGTTGGTGTAGTCGGCCATGGCCTGAATGACCAGCTCGGCCCCGGGCAGATTCCGTAGCGGTCCCTTGTCGCCAAAGGCGCTCACCACGCAGTAGACCAACTGGGGATTGAGGTCTTGCAGGGCGGCGTAGTCGAGCCCCAACTCTTCGGCCTCGTCCGGCGTCAGGTCCGCAATCAGGGCGTCGGCCCCGGCCGCCAGCCGCCGGATGATCGCCTGACCCTCGGCCGTCCGGATATCGAGCGCCAGACTCTTCTTATTGCGGTTGAGACTCAAAAAAACGGCGCTGTCCTGCCCGACGAACGGCGGTCCCATAGTCCGCGCGGCATCCCCGTCAAGCGGCTCAAGCTTGACGATCTCGGCTCCCGCGTCACCCAGACGCATGGCGCCAAACGGACCGCACAAGCCCTGGGTCAGATCGAGAATGCGATAGCCGGTCAGTGCCCCAGACATGCGGTCTAGTCCTCAATGCCGAACTCGCGCAACACGTCCCGGGTATGCTCGCCCTTGAGCCCACCCGGCCGCACCGGCCCGGCCGGGCTGTGGCTGAATTTCCACGGCAGGCCGTCAACGCTGAGGGTGCCCCAGTG
>WTHE01000619.1:0-5325 GCA_011523315.1 Candidatus Binatota bacterium | reverse complement strand
TCCTCGGCCTTGATCGCCCGGCAGAAACGCGGCCACTGGTCCTCGCTGACCACCCCGACCGCGATGTACTGCTGATCCTCGCACCTGAAAGCCTGGTGCGGGACGGTGGTGGTCACTGCGCTGCCCATCGGCTGGGGCTGCTGGCGGGTGGCGAAGTATTCGGCCAGCCGGCTGGTTTGTAGCGATAGCGCCGCCGACACCATCTCGATCTCAATGTTCTGCCCCCGACCGGTCTTCTCGCGGGCCAGCAGAGCCTGGAGCACGGCCTCGACAATCATCGAACTGGTATTAATGTCCAGATGGGCGAAATGGCGGAACATCTCGCCCTGCGAGCCGGGCTGACCGGTGACGCTGCACCAGCCGGAAAAGGCCTGCACGGTAGGATCGACCCCGGCCTCTTTGGCCATCGGTCCGCTTCGACCGTAGGCCGACGCCGAGACATAGATCAGCCTGGGGTTGAGTTGCGAGACCACATCGTAGCCAAGGCCGAGGCGCTCGACCGCTCCGGGCCGCATGTTCTGGATGAACACGTCGCTCTGCTTGACGATTTTCAGGGCAATCGCCCGGTCGGCCTCCTGCTTGAGGTCGAGCACGATGTGACGCTTATTGAAGTTGGCCGAGATGTACAGGACCGCCGAGCCCTTGATCGGCGGAGGAATATAGTGCGAGAGTTCGCCGGCCGGCGCTTCGACCTTGATGACGTCAGCGCCCAGCTCGCCCAACAGCTTGGCCGCCCACGGACCGACCGCCGCAATACTCAGATCAAAGATACGAATGCCGTCAAGAATGCCTGGCATGTTTCCTCCATCTGCCCCGGGTCAGGACTTGCGCGGCCTGAACTTGGCCAGCGTGACCTCATCGGTGACATCGTCAAAGCACACTTCGACCGCCATACCGATCTGGATATCGGCATTGTCCACCTCGACCAGATTGGTCAGCAGACGCGGTCCCTCTTCCAGTTCGACCTCGGCGACGTTATACGGAATATCGTCCTTGAACGACGAAAAATAGGCCTGATGAAACACCACCCAGGAGTTGACCCGGCCACGACCGCTCAGCTGTTGCCAGGTGAAATCCCGTGACCAGCACTCCGGGCAGAACGGGGTTGGCGGGTACCAGAATTTTCCGCACCCGCCGCACTGCGGCATGATGAGTTGGCGCTGTGTGAGCCCCTCCCAGTATGGCCGGTTGAGCGACGAGATCGCCGGCAGCGGCTTGGTGTAGTCGGCCATGCTCACCTCCGATAAATCAGCGAATCGCCGTAGGCGTTGGCCCACTGGGCCAGCCTGGCGTTCGGCACCTGGCGCAGGCCACACTCCCCGCGCAGCTGGCGCACCAGTTCGACCTGATGATTCCAGCCCATGATGTGGCCCTCAGACATCAGTCCGCCGTTGGTATTCATCGGCAGCACCCCGCCGACCTCGATCCGCCCGTCCTGGCTAAAGGCCGCAGCCTCCCCCTGACCGCAGAACCCGAAGCGCTCCAGGGCGGTCCAGGCCAGGATGGAAAAGGCGTCGTAGGTAAACAGCACGTCGATGTCCTGGGGCGAGACCCCGGCCATGTCATACACCGGCTGGACGCCCGGCTGATAGTCGAAGACGTCTTGCTGGGCGGTGCCAAAGCCCGGATAGGTCCAGATGAACTCGTGCCGGCCGGCTGGCAAGCCCTGCATCCCGCTGATATACACCGGCGGCTTTTTGGCATCCCGGGCGCGCTCGGCGCTGGTCACCAGCACGCAGGCCGCCCCGTCGTTGATCAGACAGTAGTCGAACAGGTGCAGGGGCTCACACACAAAGCGTGAGTTCTGATGATCCTCAACCGTGATCGGGCTGCGCATCATGGCCGCCGGGTTCAGCGACGCGTGTTTGCGAAAGGCGACCGCCACCGCAGCCAGATCCCGGCTGGTCGCCCCGAAGCGGTCAAAATATTTGCGGGCCACCAGCGCGGCGCCGGCCCCCGGTGAGGTCATGCCAAAGACCGGGTCTTCGCCGTGTCCGCCGCCCGCCTCGCGGCCGCCCTCGGCGTCTCCAGCCCCGCCCATCATGGGCCGGCGCAAGCCCGAGAAGCTGATCGACGCCAGACACGCCACCGTCTTGGCCAGCCCGGCGCCAACCATCATCGCCGCCCACTGTATGCAGCTGGCGGTAAACCGGCCGTGCGCCCAGGTCTGGTTATAGGCCCGCAGCTTGAGGCCCAGGGCGTAGGCCAGGGTATCGGCGTCAGCCCCGATCGGCGTGCCAAAGCTGACCATCAGGCCGTCCACATCGTCACGCCCCAGCCCGGCGTCATCGACGGCATTCCGAATCGCCTCGCCGGCCAGATCGATCTGGCTGCGGTTCAGGCGCCGGCCGTAGGCCGAGTGTCCCACCCCGCACACCGCAGCGGTATCTTTCATGTCCCAAGCGGGCATCGCCAGCCCTCCTTCGGCTGACAAGGTAGGCTACCGGCGCGGGAGGTGTCAACAGGAATGGCTCAGCGAACAACAATCGGATTCGACTCAACCCGCTCCGGCATGTGCGGGAGCCGCTTGTCACAAAAGTCGAGCCGAATACGGAGCGGCTCGTCGGCGCGCACATCTTCTGGGAGAGTCCAGCCCAGGACTTTGTCGCGGGGATCTCTCACAGCCAGGCAGGCACTGGAATCGCCGTTCAGGGAAAATCTGCGGACCACGTGTCCCTCACGCACAAAGGCAAAGCCCGAGACCACGCCGAATGGATAGTCGGTGATGCGGGCCAGACGGAGCCGGACGGTTTCGCCGGACAGGTAGATGTCCTTGTCCGTCCGCAGCATGATGCGTTTGTTGTGGTCCGAGATAGTGGTTCTGACCTTGGACGAGCTTGCGTCCCAATACCGGGCCGGACCGGTATCCACATGCAGTGAGCTGCCGTGATAATAGCCCACCCCGCAGCAGTTGAGGTCCTTAATGATCTCGAAGGCCCGGGCGGCGAGGTGTTTGCCGACCTCGATATCCGCAGCCATGCCCTCCATATGCAGGCTTGCCCGCGCCGCAGTCGCGCCCCGTTTGCGCAACTGGGCATTATAGGCCGGGCTGCGGTAGCCCGAGATGATGCGGATCGGCCGCTGAAAACGGTCCTCAAAATAGTCGAGGAAGGCGATGAAACGCAGGGAGATGTGGTCATCGACAGACGCCGGCAGACCAAAAATCCGGTCGATTTGCCGCCGCGCCTGCTGGGGGTAGGACCCGTCCGGCAAACGATAGCGCAGTTTTGCCGCGCGGCCGTTCTTGGCGTTCGACAGCTCAAGCAGCCCGTCGCCGCTCAGGAAATACCGACCTGGGGGCTGTCCCTCCTCGGCCCGGCCGAGGCCCCCCATCGACACCAGACACACACCGATCACCACCACACTCCACCGAGCCATTTCCGCCTCCTGTGAAAGGTAATCGTGATGTCCTCTCAGATATCGTGTTGTTATCACGATTACCTTTTTGACCAGAATGTCGGCCTTAAATCCTAAAAGTCCGGTTTTAGCCGGTCAAGCCAACTCCCACCCGTTGAACTGACACGGACGCTATGCCATGGATGGGGCCGAGGCTGGGGTCGTCCCCACCACGGAAAGGAGTGCCGGCCGGGCAACAGGCCGGTTCTAGGCGTATGACACTCGTTACTTGGTCGTGGTTTTTCCTCATCATCTATATCGGCGGCATGTTGACCATCGGGGTGTTGGCCCAGCGGCGGGTCAAACACGCCGACGACTTTGCCACGGCGCGCAGCTCCTACGGCCCGCTGTTCCTGGCCCTGGCGTTTTCCGCCACCACCGTCAGCGGAGCCACCTTCCTGGGCATGCCGGGGCTGAGCTACACCTGGGGACTGACCACGATGTGGGCCGTCTTTTTGACCCCGGTCGGCCTCGGTTTGGGCATGCTGCTGACCATGCGCCTGATTACCCAGTCCGGGCATCGGTTTGGTAACCGCTCTATCCCCGAGTACCTCGGTGACCGCTACCAGTCCGAGGGCATTCGGGTGCTGGTGTCGTTGTTCTCCCTGCTCCTGTGTTTCTATCTGGCCGGACAGCTCGTATCCGGGCTGGTCATGTTCGAGATTCTGCTGGGCATGCCGCCGCTGTGGGCGCTGGTCATCACCACCACCGTGCTGTTGATTTACGTCGTGCTGGGCGGCGCGCACGCCGACATCATCGCCGACGGGGTGCAGGCCTGCATGATGCTGCTGGTGGCCGTGGTGGTCATGGTCCTGTTTCTGGTCGGCTTTGGGCTGGAGCTGGGCGAGTCGGCCAGGAGCGGCTTTCTGGGGCTGGTCGATAACCTGGCCACCCAGGACGAACACCTGGTTGGCGTCCTCAACACCAAAACCCCGCTCTATCACTCCTGGTGGTCGATTGTCTCGCTGGTGATCTCGCTCATTCCGCTGGGCGTACTGCCCCACCTGGGTAACAAGCTGTGGGCACTGAAGGAGAGCGCAGACCAGAGCCGCTTTCTGTCCTTCACAATGATTTTCATCCTTATCCTGGCCATGCTGACCCTGGGCGGGCTGTTGGCCCGGGCGCTGATGGGCAACGCCCTGTTTGCCGAGGGCGCAAACTCAAACCACGCCCTGCCGATGCTCTTCATCGAGCTGTTTCCGACCTGGCTGGCGGCGCTCGTCGGGGTCGGCGTGCTGGCCGCCATCATGTCCACGGCCGACGGGCTGGTCGTGTCTTCGTCGCAGACGATTGCCAACGACCTCTACCGACGGACCATCGCGCCGCGGTTGAAGCATCCGCCCAGCGAGGCGCAGCTCGACCGTCAGGTCTTATACATCAGCCGGGTGGCGACCGTTGTCGTTCTTCTGGTCTGTGCGGCCATCGCCTGGGCCTGGGTGGAAACCAACGTCATGCTGATTATCTGGATCGGGACCGGCGGCATCATGTCGGCCTTTGCCGGTTCGCTGGTCTTCGGCGCCCTGTGGCGCGGGGTCACCCGGGCCGGGGCGTATGCCGGCCTGGTCAGCGGCTTTGTCAGCTTTCTGATTCTGCACGCCCAGCTGCTCAACCCGGCCTGGTTTCCCCCCGGTGTGCTGCATGACGTGGTCGCCTGGCTGTACCTGGAGGGCGTCAATCCGTTCTCCTGTTCGGCCATCGCCGGCCTGACCTCGGTGGTGTTCACCATCATCGTCTCCAAGGCGACCCGGCCGTTGCCCGAACCCCACGTCCGGGCGCTGTTCGAGGGCGTGTAAAAGGAAGGTCGGCCGGGCAACAGGTCGGACTCTCACATGACACTCATCACCTGGTCATGGCTCTTCCTGGTCGTCTACATTGGCGGCATGTTGACCATCGGGGTGTTGGCCCAGCGGCGGGTCAAACACGCCGACG
>WTHE01000121.1 GCA_011523315.1 Candidatus Binatota bacterium | reverse complement strand
AAACTCCGCGCGGGCCTCGTCCATGAAGCGTTCCAGCTTCCCGGTACGGGCGTCGGCCTCAATCTGTTTGTCCCACAGCTTGTGGTCAAGATCGATAAACCAAGCCCGAAACTCGGCCAAGTCTTCCGGCGATAGGTGTAAGACCTGTTGCTCAAGCCGTTCAAGTTCGCTCATGTTTCACACCTCACCGTTGGTCGTTCTTCATAGCGCCTGCGCCCCACGTTGAATCTCGATTCCATATTTCTCAATCTTGCGATACAGGCGCTGCCGGTCAATGCCCAACAGCCGCGCCGCTTCATTCCTATTGCCCCGACTCTTGTCCAGGGCGGCGGCGATGAGGCTCTTTTCCATCTCTTCCAGGCTCGGCAGCCGGGCCTCGGTCTCAAGCGGGGTCGGCGCGGCGCGCGAGCCGGCAATCGGCTCCGGCAGATCGTCGAGTCCAATCTCGGGCCCCGGACACAGCGCAAACAAACGCTCAATCACGTTCTGCAACTCCCGAATGTTGCCGGGCCAGGCATAGGCTTGCAGCTTGGCCAGCGCCTGGGGCGCGATCATTTTTGGCTCGACCTTGTAGGCCGCGCTGAACACGGCAATGAAATGGTCGATCAAGAGCGGAATATCCTCACTCCGCTGGCGTAAGGGCGGCAGATGGATGGGGATCACGTTCAGCCGGTAGAACAAGTCTTCCCGGAACGCGCCGTCTTCGACCGCCTGGGACAGCTCGCGGTTGCTGGCCGCAATAATCCGCACATCGACGCTGACCGGTTTGCCGGCGCCGAGCGGGGAGACCTCGCGCTCCTGGATGGCGCGCAGAAACTTGACCTGCAGGGCGAGCGGGATCTCGGCGATTTCGTCCAGGAACAGGGTGCCGCCGTGGGCGGCTTGGAACACCCCGTTGTGATCGGCAATCGCGCCGGTAAAGGCGCCCCGGCGGTGCCCGAAGAGCTGGCTGTCGAGCAGGGTCTCTGACATCGCCCCGCAGTTGAGGGCGACAAACGGCTGGGCGGCCAAAGGCCCTTTTTGGTGGATCGTGCGGGCCACCAGCTCCTTGCCGGTGCCGCTCTCGCCGGTGATCACGACCGTGCTCTTGTTGGTGCTGACCGCCTGAATCACCGCGTAGATGTCCTGCATCGCCGGGCTCTGGCCGATCAACTCGCCAAACTTCTTGTACGCCCAGACCTCGCGCCGCAGCTGGCTGACCTCTTGTTGCAAGCGCCTGGTTTCGAGCAGCTTCTCGACCTTGATGAGCAGCGCGTCCGGGTTACACGGTTTGGTCAGATAGTCGGCCGCCCCGCACTGCATGGCCTCGACCGCGCTCTCAATAGTCCCGTGTCCGGTCAGAACAATGACGGCACAGCCCCACTCCTCAATATTCATGCGGCGCAGCAACTGCATGCCGTCCATGACCGGCATTTTCAGGTCGGTGATGACAATGTCGAACGGGCTGGCGTCGAGCTGGCGCAGCGCCTCCCGGCCGTTGCCTGCGGTGCTGACCACATAGCCCCGGCGCTGCAGAATCCTGGCCTGGGTTCTGGCCATGTTGATTTCGTCTTCAACCAACAGGACTCGGGCAGACATGGCGATCCTGGCCCTTGTGTTCCCGCTATGTCACATCCGCAGGGCTGAGGGCGGCATCCTGGTGACACGGGCAGGGCAGGTCGATCAGAAAAGTCGTGCCCCGCTCCGGCTCACTCCGAACGGTGATAGTGCCCTGGTAGCGCTTGAGTACCGAATGCACGACCGACAGACCCAGGCCCGTGCCCTGGCCCGGCTCCTTGGTGGTGAAAAACGGGTTGAAGATATCCGTGAGGTGCTCCTGGGCGATGCCGACTCCGGTATCGCCAAATTCGATCCGGACTTGCGTGGGGTCGTGCCGCTGGGTGCGAACCCGGAGTTGTCCGCCCTGGGGCATGGCCTGAACGGCGTTGGTGATCAGGTTCAAAAACACCTGCCGCAGGGCATTCTGGTTGGCAAAACACGTCCCCACCTCGCCCCACGCGGTCTCGACGGTGACATGATGGTTAGCCAGGTATTTCTGCATCAGCTGGAGCGTCTTGCGCAGCAGATCGTTCAGATCGACCGCCTCCAACTCGGTACCGCCATCGCGCGAAAACTCCAGCAGGTTGGTGATGATTTCCTGGGCGCGGGCGATTTCTTCCTGGGCAATCTGGAGGTCTTCACCGATTTCGGGCTTGTCCGTATCGACAATCTGGCCCAGATCGTAGACCGCGTTCAGGATAATGCCCAGCGGGTTCCGAATCTCGTGCGCGATCCCGGCCGCCAGCTGGCCGATCGCCGCCATCTTTTCCGACTGGATGAGCTGGCTCTCCAGCCGTTTATGGCTTTCCTGCTCGTTGCGCAGCGCCTCCTCGTGGGCCTCAACAAAAAAATCGGTAATATGCAGGATGCGCTCGGAGAATTCCTGATCCAGCAGGCTGGCCAGCTCGGCCAGGCGTCTGCGGTCCGCGGCATAGGCCGTCTGCAAGCGTTCGAGCAGCAAGAGGCGGATCTTCATCTGCCCGGATAAAAACCGGGAGGCGGGCGAGTGCGAGATGAACCCGTGCCGGGCGTGCTGGTGGAGATAGGCGTAGGTCTCGGTGTTGGACGGATCTTCGATATGTTTGGCCCAGCGCACCAGGGCGTCGTACATGTTCTGGGAGATCTCCGGCATCAGGCTGGCCTGAATATCGAACACCGGCGCGATGCGCGCCATCCATTCCGAGACGACCTCGGCCGCGTGGCTGCGGATGAAGGCCGCCAGCTCGGTCCGCAACGGGCTGCGTCGGCGCGGCCAGGGGACCAGCCCACAGCCGCGCATATAGTTTGCAATCCGCCGCAGGTGGGCTGCGAGTGGCTGTTCAAAAAGCGGCACGCCGGGCTCCTTTTCCCTCTGCTTCCAGCCTGTCCTGCCTAGCGCCTCTGGAGGGGTGACACAAGCCCTTACGGCTCTTCATTTTCTGGCCTGTCCTGGCTATGCTGAGCGGCCTTCGGTTGCCGATACGACCGAAGCCGGCGCGACCTCGTGCGCGTATAGATGTTTGATGAAGCACCACACGCATGCTGTTGGGGAGGACCCCGACGTGCAGCTCATGCTGCGCTTTCAGAATGGAGACATGCGGGCCTTCGATGCGCTCTTCCAGAAATATGCTCCGGCGCTCGTCAACTTTGCGGCCCAGTTCCTCGGCAATCGCGCCCGGGCCGAGGAAATTGCCCAGGACGTGCTGCTCAGAGTCTACGGCCAGCGGGACCGCTATAAACCCACCGCCAAGTTTTCGACCTGGCTGTTCAAGATTGCCCAGAATCATTGTCTCAACGAGGTGCGCAGGCGAGAGTACAAGCTGCGGCGTGAACCGCTCGACCCGCAAGAGGGGCAGCCCGAGCCGAACCTGCCGAGTCCGCAGGCCGGCCCCGAGCAGGTCTTGGAGGGAGAAGAGCTAGCAGCTAGAATACGCGGGATATTGCTCGCGATGCCAGACAATCAACGGACGGCGATTTTGCTCAGCCGCCAGGAAGGGATGTCCTACCAAGAGGTCGCCACAGTCATCGGGTGCACCCAGAAGGCTGTCAAAAGCCTGGTCTTTCGCGCCACCCAACGCCTCAGAGCAGGACTCCAAGACATAACGGACGAGGATGAAGCCTAGCCGAGAAACCCAGATCACGCCGGAGCTGGTGGCCTATCTTGACGGTGAACTCCCACAGCGGGACCACAGGCGGGTTGCCGCAGCCGTGGGAGACTCCATGCACCTGCGGGAGGAAGCCGCCCGTCTGGCACGAATAGGCTCTGCAGTCGCCGGACTGGAGCGCATCGCCCCGTCCGCGAACTTTGCCGCCACCTTTCGGCGGCGGCTTGAGCGTGAGGGCCGGTTTGAGCCCGCATCGCGGCTCGCCCGCTGGCGCCGCCTCTGGTCCGCGTGGCAAGCCCGGTTTATTGCCAAAGAAGGCTGGAGACTGGGCACTGGATACTGGCGGCCGGCCCTGGTGCCGGTCGCCAGCCTGCTGATTATTCTGGCGACCCTGTTCTCGGGCACGCTCTCGTCACTGCCCTCTCCCCAGCTGACCCGGTCGGAGCGGGTTCCGGCTCAGACGGAGGCGATGCGCGCGAGGGCGGCCCTGGCGGACGACCCATCCCGCCTTCCTCCCCCGTCCGAGCCTCGATCCCGGTCGGAGCGGATTCCAGCGCAGGTGATGGAAAATGCGGCCTTTTTCCGTGACTACTGGCTCACCGCGCGCCTGGAGCGCTGGACGCATTTTGATGACATCATGCGTACCCGGGTTCCGCGCCGCCCCAGTAGCCTGAGCCGGGAGCAGCTGCCCTCCCCGCTCATTGAGAACCCCAGCTTTTTTATGCATTATCAGATTCTGCGCCGGATGGAGCAGTTTCAGCATTTTGAATCCGTCCGGAGTCTCCCGTTTGATCGGGCAGCCCAACGGCAAGGCTGACGGGCCGCGCGAGGAACAGGTATGGAGTCTCCACACATCATACGAGGCGTCGTGGCTGGCGCGCTGCCGCTCATCCTGACACTCGTCTGTTGGCCAGGACGAGCTGCGGCGGACGACGCCGCTTTCCGGTTCAGCCCGGTTGACCAGGGCTGGGAGGAGATGTCGCCGACCGAGCGGCAGCGCGCCCTGAGGAACTTCCGGCGCTTCGAGCAGCTGCCCGAAGACCGTAAACAAGACCTGCAAAAGGCGTATGACGCCTGGCAACAGCTGCCCGCAGCGGAGCGTGAGCGCCTGCGACACAACTATCGGCGCTACCGCGAAATGAATTCCTACGAAAAAGAAGAATTCCGCCTCAAGTACAGGCACTGGCAGTCGCAGCGGCGCTGACCGCCCCCGCCTGTCCCTGTTTCCCATCGTTCTATCACTCTCAGCTCTCGGTGACCCTTTCTTCGGTCGGGTTTGACCGCTAGGATGGGCGGCTATGGCCTCTTCAGACCCTCTTCTTCCGCCTGTATCTCCGCTTACCCAGGACTTGCTGTGCCTGCTGTCCGAGCGCATCCTGCTGTTTGATGGGGCGATGGGCACCTCAATCCAAGACCGCCATCCCGATGTCGCCGCGTTTGGCGGGCCCGACTACGAGGGCTGTAACGAACACCTGGTCCTCACCGCTCCGCACCTCATTACCGATATCCATGCCGGGTTTCTCGAAGCCGGCTCCGACATTATTGAGACGAACACCTTTGGCGCAACCCGCATCGTCCTGGCCGAATACGGGCTCGAGGACGCGGCCGCAGAGATCAACCGGGCTGCGGCTGAAATCGCCCGGCAGGCAGCCGACCGCCATAGCACGCCGACCAAGCCCCGCTTTGTGGCCGGCTCCATGGGCCCGACAACGAAGACGATCTCGGTGACCGGCGGGGTGACGTTTGCCGAGATGCGGGCCGCGTATGCCGAACAGGCCGAGGGGCTTATTCGCGGCCGGGTTGACCTGCTCATCCTTGAAACCGCCCAAGACGCGCTCAACCTGAAGGCCGGTCTGCTCGGCATTGATGACGCGTTCTCCACGCTCGGCCTGCGGCTGCCGGTGATTGTGTGCGGCACGATCGAAACCATGGGCACCACCCTGGCCGGTCAGGGCGTTGAGGCACTATACGTCTCGCTGGCCCACAGAGAGCTGCTGGCCATGGGTCTCAACTGCGCAACCGGCCCGGACTTCATGACCGACCATCTACGCAGCCTGTCCGAGCTGTCCCGCTTTCCGGTCATGTGCATGCCGAACGCGGGTCTGCCGGATGAAGACGGGCACTACAACGAATCCCCCCAGCTGCTGAGCGCCAAGCTGGAACGCTTTGTCGACCAGGGCTGGGTCAACCTGATCGGCGGCTGCTGCGGCACTACCCCGGCCCATCTGCGGCTCTTGGCCGGCATGCTCGACGGCAAAAAACCGCGCCACCACCGCCCGCCGCGCCGCAGCGTGGTGTGTGGTCTCGAACCGCTGGTGATTGACGAAGACAAGCGGCCGGTCCTGGTCGGAGAACGGACCAACGTGATCGGATCGCGGAAATTCAAACGCCTGATCAGCGACGGGGCGTTTGAAGAGGCGGCCGAGATTGGACGGCGGCAGGTCCGGGGCGGCGCCCAGGTGGTGGACGTGTGTCTGGCCGACCCCGACCGTGAAGAACAGCAGGACATGACGACCTTTCTGGACATCCTGGTCAAAAAGGTCAAAGTCCCGCTGATGATCGACTCGACCGATGCGCGGGTCATCGAAGCCGCGCTTGAGCGCTGCCAGGGCAAGGCCATCATCAACTCGATCAACCTCGAAGACGGTGAGGAGCGCTTTCAACACATCGTCCCGCTGCTCAAACGCTACGGCGCGGCCGTGGTCGTCGGCTGTATTGACGAAGACCCGGTCCAGGGCATGGCGGTCACCCGCCAGCGCAAGCTCGACATCGCCCGGCGCAGCTACGAGCTGCTGACCCGACAGTACGGCCTGGACCCGGAAGACCTGATCTTCGATCCGCTGGTGTTTCCGCTCGGCACGGGCGACCGCAACTATATTGGCGCCGGGCAGGAAACGGTCGAGGGGGTGCGGCTGATCAAAGACGCCTTTCCCGCCTGCAAAACCATCCTCGGCATCAGCAATGTCTCCTTTGGCCTGCCGCCTGCCGGCCGTGAGGTGCTGAACTCGGTCTTTTTGTACGACTGTGTCAAAGCCGGCCTGGATATGGCGATCGTCAATAGCGAAAAGCTGGAGCGCTACGCCTCGATTGCGGAAGAAGAACGGCGGCTGTCGGAGGACCTGATCTACTGGCGGGGCGCCGATCCGGTGGCGGCCTTTGCCGACCATTTCCGGCAGCGCAAAACACGCCCAAAGGCGGAGATGGGCAGAGAGCTGCCGCTCGACGAACGCCTGGCGCGCTACATCGTTGAGGGCTCCAAAGACGGGCTGGTCGACGACCTGAACGAGGCGCTCCAAGACCGCCAACCGCTCGATATCATCAACGGCCCGCTCATGGCCGGCATGGACGAGGTCGGCCGTTTGTTCAACAACAACGAACTCATTGTAGCCGAGGTGTTGCAGAGCGCCGAGTCCATGAAGGCTGCGGTCGCCCACCTTGAGCCGTTCATGGAGAAAACGGCCGAGGCGCTCAAAGGCACGGTCATGCTGGCGACGGTCAAGGGCGACGTGCACGATATCGGCAAGAACCTGGTTGAGATCATCCTGGGCAACAACGGCTATCGGGTCGTCAACCTGGGTATCAAGGTCGCCCCGGAAACCCTGATTGCGGCGCACCGGGAACATCAGCCCGATATCATTGGCCTGTCCGGCCTGCTGGTCAAATCCGCCCAGCAGATGGTGGTCACGGCCCAGGATTTGCACAACGCGGGCGTGCGCTGCCCGATGCTGGTTGGCGGAGCCGCCCTGACCGCCCGGTTTACCGCCAACAAGATCGCCCCGGAGTACGAGGAGTTGGTGTGTTATGCCAACGACGCGATGAACGGGCTTGATCTGGCCAACCAGCTGCTTGACCCCGACAAACGCCCTCACTTAGTCCAGAAAATCGCAGCCGAACGGAAACGTCTGGCGCGGCCGACAGCCGCGCCGGCGCGCGGCGTCAGCAACGGACAGCCGGGGCCGCAAACGTCGTCGGTGACCCACGCCCAGCCCATACCCAGCCCGCCGGATCTGCGCGCGCACGTGATTGAGGACCACGACCTCGAAGAGATTTTTGCCTATATCAACCCGACCATGCTGTACGGCAAACACCTGGGCCTCAAGGGCAACCTCGACACGCTGCTGGAGCAGCAGGATGACAAAGCCGTGGCGCTGCACGCCCAGGTTCGCGGCCTGCAGGATCGCGTGGTGGCGAAAAACCTGATGCGCGCCAAAGCGGTCTACAAGTTCTTTCCCGCCCAGTCTGAGGGCAACACGCTGCTGGTCTACAATGCGGCCGGCAGTCAGGTGGTCGAGACCTTCGCGTTTCCGCGCCAGCTGCACGGCCAGGGGCTGTGTCTGAGCGATTTTGTGGCCCCACGGGCCGGCGGTCGGATGGATTATATTGCGCTTTTTGCGCTGACCTGCGGCGACGGCATCCGTGAGCTGTCGGAGGGCTACAAACAGGCCGGGCAGTATTTTGCCTCACACGCCGTGCAGGCCCTGGCGATTGAGAGCGCCGAGGGTTTTGCCGAACTCCTGCACCGTCGCCTGCGCGCAATGTGGGGCTTTGCCGACCCGGCCGACCTGAGCATGCGCGACCGCTTTAAGGCCCGCTACCGGGGCGTGCGGGTCAGCTTTGGCTATCCGGCCTGCCCGCGTTTGGAAGACCAGCACATCCTTTTTCGTCTCTTGCCTGCGGACCGCATCGGTCTCCAGCTGACCGAGGGCTGCATGATGGAGCCGGAGGCGTCGGTCTCGGCCCTGGTGTTCCACCACCCCCAGGCGCGCTACTTCAGTATTCTGGAAGACGAGCTGAACGCCTTCGAGCAGCGGCTGAGCGCCGCCGATTGACGCCGGACAGGCGGAAGATCTGGGGAGCAGTTCGGACTTTACAGACGTGCTGCATGTTGAAGAGCGCGACCGCATTCGCCTACGGAGCCGCTTCCAGGGCCAATAGTTTCTTTTCAACCGATTTCGGAAAATCGACAAATGCAAAGAGACTCTTGTGGTACAGATAGTCCTCACCACTCTCATCAATAATACGGACCAAGTCATCCCGAGCGGCTGCCTCATCCGGGATGATCCGGTAGACTTTTCCGGGGATAAGCGACACCTTGTAATCGGCGTTGTCCAAACACAGGGCAAAGCGTTTTTTCGGTTGTCTCATGATTTGTCCAAGTAGTGCTTAATCTTCATGTCTCTCTTGCCGATACCGTGCGCCTCATACCAATGCAACTCTACCCTACGGACGGCACCATTGGGAAGGCGCACTCGGGCGATACCTTTCAGCTTTCTCCAGCGACCACGCCCATACGCCTTGCGCAAGTACGGAAGCGTTCGCACCCCAGGGCCAGTTGCTATGGGCTCAACCTGTGTAATTTCTCCAATAATCTCGAACATTGCGGGCTCGTATCTCACACTTTCTATCTCGAATCCTTCAGTCTCTCATCCTCAACCAACTCTTCGACTTCCCTGAACTGAGCCTTACCGGCCCCAGTATATCCCAAGAGCCGCGCCAGTACCGCTCCACGAGACTGCCCGAGCATAGAGTGGCTGTGCCTTCTCTTGA
>WTHE01000621.1 GCA_011523315.1 Candidatus Binatota bacterium | reverse complement strand
ATATGGGCGCCGACGTGATTAAGATTGAGATGCGTGAGACCGGCGACCTCAGTCGCTTCATGCTGGTCCGGCTGATCGCCGGGCCGGACGCCCGACACGCCGATTTCAGTCATTACTTTCTGGCCATGAATCGGGGCAAACGCAGCCTGACCCTGGACCTCAAAAAGCCCCAGGCCAAACCGATTCTCGACCGGCTGCTGGATTCGGCCGACGTGCTGCTGACCAACTATCGGCCGGGCGTGCTGGACCGCCTGGGCTTTGGCTATGAGGCGCTGTCGAAACGCAACCCGGGGCTGATCTTTGCCCAGGGCTCATCGTGGGGGCCCGAGGGACCGTGGGTCAGGCGGCCGAGCCGCGACACCCTGGCCCAGGCGGCCGGCGGGGTGATGGCCAAGAACGGCATGCCGGACGACCGACCCCTGCCGTGCGGCACCTTGGTGGCCGACCATTCGGGGGCGTTCATGCTGATGGCGGGCATTCTGGCCGCACTGTACGCGCGCGAAAAAACCGGCCGGGGCCAGAAGGTAGACGCGTGTATCTATGGCACCGTGATTGCGATGCAGCCGATGGAGATCAACTATACCTCGGTCAGCGGCCTGGAGACCCGGCGGGCCGGCCGGGGGCATCAGTTTCTGCAAGGCGTGTGGGGCTCGTTTCCGACCCGCGACGGCTGGATCTGTCTGGCCGGGGTGGACGACAAACGCTGGCCGGACTTCTGCCGGGTGATGGGCATCGAGCATGTCCGGGATGAGCACGAGTACAGCGACAACGTCATTCGGAACTTCCGGGGCGACAAGATCGAACAGCTCCTGGACGAGGTCTTTCCGACCAGAACGACCGACGAGTGGATGGCGCTCCTGAACGCCATCGATGTGCTGGCCACGCCGGTGCAGAACTACCGGGACATTCTGAACAGCGAGCAAGCCCTGGCCAACGGCTATATCTCGGAGATGGACCATCCCCAGATCGGGAAAGTGAAAGTCGTTGGCACGCCGCTGTCTCTGAGCGAGACGCCGCTGAGTACCGCCACTCCGCCGCCGGAGCTGGGTCAGCACAGCGAGGAAGTCCTGCTCGAAGCCGGGTTTTCGTGGCCGGACATTGCCGAGCTTCGCTCCAAAGAGGTGGTGTAGCCGCTCAGGACCGGCCGGAACGGGCGGCCTCCAAACGGTCGAGCACAGCCGGGATGTGGACGAGATCGCTGACCGAGAGACAGGCGCCCGGCCTGGATGACTTGGCCCGGCGGTCAATCAGAACCGGCTGGAGCCCGGCCGCCCGGGCGCCCAGGATATCCATCTCGTAACTGTCCCCGACGTGAACGGCGTGTTCGGCGGCCAGCCCGTGGCGGGCCAGGGCGTGGCTGAAGATGGCGGTGTCCGGTTTGGCCGCTCCGGCCCGGGTCGAGATGACGGTCGGATCAAAAAACCGGGCAATCCCCAGCCCGTCGAGCAGACCGAACAGACGCGAGTCAAAATTTGAGATCACCCCCAGCCGTATGCCCCGGACGTGCAGGGCCTCCAGCGCCGGTCGGGTATCGGGGTAGAGCCGCCAGGCCCGGGGCTGGGCAAAAAAGTCGTACAGCTCGTCAAAATAGGCATCAAAGGCCGGAAACGGTCCGAGCGGGGAAAAAACCTGGCGGACCAGGTCGCGCCACCACTGTTTCTCCAGAGCGGGAATCTCGCCGACTGCGGCTCCGGGAAACGCCATTGGCGGGGCGGCGGCAAAAGCGCGGCCAAAGCCGGCCTCAAGATCGGCCACGGCGACCGTTTTGCCGTGCGCTTGGGCCAGGCGGGCGTAGATGCCGCCGACAGAGCCGTTGACGGCGATCAGCGTCCCGGCCGCGTCAAAGAAGACCGCTTCGATCCGGGTCATGGCCAGCGCCGCCTTCTTACAGCCGCTTCAGCTGCTCGTCCAAGGCTGCCAGCAGGGCCTCAAGGTCGGCCCGCTCGGTGTAGTAGTGGATCGAGATACGCAGGCCGCCGATCCCCGAGCAGTAGCGGACGGTCGGATAGATCTGCTGGGCCTGGAGGGCCTGGTCGAGCTGGTGGACGCGTTCGGCCTCGGCAAAGGGTTCGCAGGTGACAATGCCGGACCGCAGGTGAGCCTGGCGCGGTGTCCAGACCCGGATGCCGCGTCGGGTCAACTCCTCAATCAGAAATTCACCCAGGCCGAGGATATGGTCGAGCAGCGCGTCCCGGTCGAGTCGATTCACATACGCCAGGGAGGCGGCCAGACCGGCCGTGCCCAGCATCTTGGGCATGCCGTGGATTTCAAACCGGCGGGCGTCCGGCGCCAGGGGCAGGGAGACAAACGGGGTCAGGCCCGGGTCGCCCAGGTATTTGACCCAGCCGCCGGGCGGCTCGTCATAGGCAAACAGGCCGTGCGCCAGGCCGGGCTGCACTGTGTCGTGGACCCGCTGGGAGATGTACAACAGGCCGGCGCCGAAGGGAGCGTTCAGCCACTTCTGGCCGCCGGCGGCCAAAAAATCGACCCGCAGCCCGGACAGGTCGAGCGGAATCGCCCCGAGTTGCTGGATGGCATCGACGACCAGGAAGCAGCCCCGCTCTTCGGCCAGCTGAGAAAAGGCGGCCAGGTCGGTTCGCAGGCCGTTGATCCACTGGACCGAGCTGACCAGCATGAGCCGGGTGCGGTGATCGACCAGGGCGGCGTAGTCATCGACGCTGACGACGCCCCCGGTGTGGCGGGCGACGCGGATTTCGACCTGGCTGCGCTGCTGGGGGTGGGCGGCGCTGATCGCGACCTGCGGATACTCCAGGTCACACAGCACAATGTTATCGCCCGGCTGAAAGGGCAGAGCGGCCAGGGCGATATTCAGTCCCATGGTCGTATCGTCGATAAACGCGATTTCCGGGGGGCTGACGCCGAGCAGCCGGGCGGCCTCGTTTTTCGCGCTGGCGGCCGCCTCGCCCAGAGCCTGGTAGTAGGCGCCATAGCCCAGCTGAGCCGGACCCTGGCCCAGCAGCCCGCACACCTCCTGGACGGCGTCGAGGGCCGAGCGGGGTGGCAGGCCGACGCCTGCGGTATTCAGATAGACTTGCTGCGAGGTGCCCGGAAAATCCGCCTTAATGGCCGTGACGTCAAGCATGGCGCTCCTGTGGACAGACGACGGCCGAGCCGCCTCCGTCGGCCTAGTGGTACAACACGCCTTCTTCCGAAGAAGACCGAATTTCGTTCAGCAAGCGGTCGATGGCGGCACGGGTCAGCTGTTGGTTTTTTGTGAGACGCTCCTGGCTGTCCCGCAGCCGCTCGGTGTCTCTGCGCTTGCGTGCCCGAAAGTAGTCGAGCTGAATCTCAAGGCGCTCGGCCAGCAGACGGTCTACCACCGCCAGGGACGGCAGATGGGTGACGCTTTTGCCCATCTCGTCGGCAATGGTCAGCAGGCGGCTCAGCAGACCGCTGTGGTAATTGGCAATATCGGACAACAGCTCGGCATCGCGGCGGACCGGACGGAGAAAAAACGCCTCGCCAAACAGCCGGACGGCTCCGGCAAAGTCGCCCTGTTCGATCAGGGCGTCGCCCCGGCCGCAGCGCAGCCCCGAGCGCCGAAAGGCGGCCCGCTCAAGCACCCCGCCAAACACGGTCTGGAAGGCGGCCAGCAGTACCAGCACGAGCGGCACGAGTATGCCAAGGCCGAGCACGAGCATGGCCAAGCCGAGCAGCAGGGTCAGTGGAGATGTCGTGGCTTCAACGGGCGGCATAAGCATGAGCCTCTCCCCGAACACAATCACAGCCGGCCCGGCCGAACAAGCCCCGCCTTGGACTCTCACGCCTGTTGTGTATGATGAGCGCCATGCCACGCACCACAACACGGCTGATAGGCGCAGGCCTGTTGTTCGCCGCTCTCGTCCTGGCCGGGTTGGGCAGTCCACCGGTCGCGGCCCAGCCTTTTCCGCCGCCCGGTCTGTCGTCTCACCCGAATGCCGCCGTCCAGGAGCACATGCGGCGCGGCGGCGACGCCATGAGCCGGGGCCACTGGGAGGCCGCTGTCGAAGCCTATACCAAGGCCCTGCGAATCGACCCCACGCTGGTCGAAGCGCAGACCAACATGGGCATGGCGTACTATTTTCACCGCAATATCCCTGCGGCCGTGAGCGCCCTTGAGCAGGCCCTGGATATGCAGCCGGACCGGATTGACGCCGCCCACGGTCTGGGCTTGGCCCTGTATGACGGGGGGGATCTGGACGGCGCGATTGAAGCCTTTCGCAAGGCCACCCGACTGAACGCCCAGGCGTATTACAACCTCGGCAACGCCCTGGAACAACGTGGTGACATCGAGGGGGCGCGGGACGCCTATCGCCACTATCTGGCAACCCAGCCGTCCGGCGCCGAAGCCACCGCCCTGCTCCAGGCTCTCGAATCCGGTAGCAGCCCGACACCGGCTGCCGGCTCGGCTCAGGATCATTTTCAGCGTGGCGTTGACCTGCTGGCTCGGAACGATGCCGTAGCCGCAGGCGCGGCGTTTCTGACGGCCATGCGCCTCAAGCCGAATTATGTCGAGGCCTGCAACATGCTCGGCCAGGCCTTCCGTATGCAGGGCAAGCTCAGCGAAGCCATGGGCGGGTATATGATGGCCCTGCGCCTGGACCCCAACTTTGGCGCGGTCCATCGCAACCTGGGCCAGGCGTTTGAGGAGACCGGCAACCCCCAGGCGGCCGCCCAGGCTTATGACCGCTATCTGCTCCTGGTGCCGGGAGCCGACGACGCGGCCGAGATTCGGGACAAGATCGCGGTGCTGCGCCGCCAGACCCGCTAGAAGTGAGCCCGCACGCGGCTCTTGTGCCCGCCTGGACGAGCGGTTAAGCTCGCGCCGAGGAGGGCCACGGTCATGCGGACGATTTTGCCAAAGACGGGTGGGGCAGACCCCCCGTGCTCAGCCGCTGCGCCATTCCCATCGCGTTCCGTCCGGGTAGGTCTCCTCAGCCTGCTGCTACTAGCTTTGAGCGTCGGTCTGCCCCCGTCCCCGGCCGCTCAGGACGAGGCTGCCGGGCAGGCGATCTCCGGTTCTGCGGACGAACGGACGCCTGAAAATCCCGAGTCGGCTCAGGCGCCCGAGCTGGCCCCGGCGCTGCCTCCGGCCGACTGGACCAGACGTGTCCTGACTGTGACCGTCACCGATTTTCAGGGCGCATATGTTCCAGACCTCGAACCCCGGGACTTCCGCCTGTATGTCGATGGCGCGGCGCAGAGGATCGTCTACTTCAATACCGGTCGCCGGGAGCCGGTGAGTCTGGGCCTGGTGGTCGACGGCAGCGGCAGCATGCGCGCCAAGCGAGGTCCTGCCCGTCACGCCCTGCGGGGTTTCATTGAGCAGATCAAACGCGGCGATGAGGTCTTTCTCGAACAGTTCAGCCACCAGCTGACCCTGCTCCAGGACTTCACCGACAGCCGTATGCTGCTCGCCCAGGCGATTACCCAGCTGCGGCCGCTGGGTGGAACGGCGCTGCACGATGCCATCGTGGACGGCCTGGATCGGGTCAAACGTGGCCGCCACCAGAAAAAAGCCCTGGTTGTGATCAGCGACGGCTATGATACCGCCAGCCTCACCCCGCTCGCCGATATGCTCGACGCCGCCCGGCGCTCCGGGGTCCTGATCTATACCATCGGTATCGGCAATCCCCACAGCTATCTGGGTGACCGACGGCGCATCATGATCGGCCGCTTCGCCATGCTGCCGAATCAGGGCGTTGAGCGGGTCGATGTCGAGACCCTGCAACAGATCAGCACCCAGACCGGCGGGAAACATTTTCTGCTCAATACGGGTGACGACTATGGTCTGCGCGACACGCTGGTCCGGGCCACCCAGACGATCTCCCAGGAACTGCACGCTCAGTACAGCATCGGCTATGCGGTCCGGGAGGCTGGCGGGACGCACCGCGTACGGGTGGAAACCGACCGCGACGATGTGGTCGTCCGCGCCCAACAGACGCGGATCGAGTAGCGGGGCGGCTACTTTTTCTTGAAGAAGTGCTCCCTGACCTTCTCGCGGTCGAGCGGGCTGATCTCCAGCGTATCAAAGATACTGGCCAGGGCTTGGATGCAGCGCACAAAGTCGGGCCACACCGTGCGGGGACCGGAAAAGCTCAGATGGGCTGACTCGATCCGCTCATGGGTATGCTTCACCCCACCGCTGCTCGTGCTCTCCACCTCAAAAGGCTGGATTGGGGCCTTGATATTCAGGTGAAAGACGTCGTTGTCGTCCTCTCCGACCGGGCGCCGGAGTTCCATATGGAGCTTGCCCTCGCCCCCGTCAACCTCAACGATGTACCACGCTCCCGGGTAGGCGCTCGACACCTTGATATGGGGGATTTTTTCTGACGAATCGTCTGCCATAACGCGCTTCCTCGTGTCTGACTCAGAGAACGGACGGGCGGCTGCCATACATATCGACACCAGGCCAAAAAGAAAAGGGCCTCAGGGCTGGCTGAGTTCGGTCACGCCGATGTTGAACCCGTCACACTCCAGTCTAAAGTGCGCCCAGGATCGGCCCCTGACCTTACGGGGCTGTTTTTTGGCCGGTGTACGCCTATAGTATGAAGCTCGGTGGGAGTGTTCCGTCGATCTGTTGCACCTTGCGGAGGGCTTGTCTATGACGACGATCTTTGTCCATCCGACCGACCAGGCGGCCGATGCCGCTTCCCTCAGCCTCGGCCTGTCCCGGTCTCGACCCGGCGATGTCGTTGTGCTTGGGGCTGGCAGCTATGGGCCGAGTACGAGCGGAGAGCGGCTGCCGCTGCGCATTCCGGTTGGCGTGGCGGTCGAGGGCAGCGGTGCCGAGGACTGCATTCTTGACGGCGAGGGCCAGTTCGAGCCGTCTTTCGATCCGATTCGGGCTGCCCGGTCGGTCGTGCTTCTTGAGGACGGCGCCAGTCTGGCCGGCGTGACGGTAACCAACGGCGGCGGCCACGGGATTGGCGTCCCGCTCGGGGCGAGCGTCACGATCCGTAACTGCCACCTCAGCCGCCACGGCGATCACGGGGTTTTTGTGGGCGGCGCAACCCAGGCCGCTATCACTAACTGTGTTTTCGAGCACAACGGCCTGAAGCGTTTTGCGCCCGAGCTGCCACGCGGGGCGGGCGCTCGGCAGGGGCATCATATTTTTGCCGAGGCACGCCACGGCCAGGCCAATCAGCTGCTGATCAGCGACAACACCATGCGCGACTGTTTTGCCGACGGGATCGCCTTCGTGTGCTTCTTCCCGGAGCCGAACGAGGTGAGCTTCGGGGCGCGCATCCTGCGCAATACCATAGAGGCCAGCGAGCGCGGAGGGCTGCTCTTCTCGTGCTCGTTCGGGCCGTGTCAGAATCGCTACCAGATCCTGGCCGTGGATAATGTGCTCAAGGACAACCAGCAGTTTGGCCTGAATATCATGACCGCAGTGCCGTTGGCCGACCGGGTTCCGCAGCATAACCACCTGCGCGGTCTGATCGCCGGCAACACTATCTCCGGCAGTCCCCTCGGTCTGGCCGTCCACGGCGCACTCGGCGAGGCCCACCACAATCGCTGCGAGGTGACGCTGGACCGTAATCGCATCACCGGCTGCCCCACCAACGCCATCCGTCTGGTCGGGGCCAGCGGCGCGCCCGGGGTCGCCAGCCGCAGCAATGCGCTCGAAGCCACGGTCTGCCGCAACAGTCTGTCCGGCCGGGTGGTGATCCAGGCCGCCGGCGGCCCGGCGGACGCTACGCTGGAGGAGAACACCGTCAGCGTGCGGCTGCGCGACAATACCGGAACGCCCGAACAGGCGGTGCGGGTGAGTGACGGGCCGGCCGGCAACACGGCCACGGTCCAGGACGGCAGCCAAGCCTATCTGCGCACCCGGGACAACCTGATCTAGCTGATTTCGGACTGGTCGCCGAAGTCCTTGCCGGTGGCCCTGAGGACCCGGCGGACGACTGCCGGGTCGTAGTCGAACGGAATCGCCGGCGGCTGGGGAAACGCCAGACCGGGCAGCCAAAAGGGCAGGCGTTTGATCCGTGTGTTATACACCTCGGCCAACAGGGCCGGCAGGTGGATCACATCCTCCAGATTGTAGCGCAGCAGCGTCTCCAGGGCTCCGGCCTGGCCCTGCACATGGTACTGCCACAGCAGCACTGCGCACCAGCCGTCCAACAGGGCCAACGGCCCCTCGCGTTCCAGCCCCAGCCGCTGCTCAATTTTTTTCAGCCCGCCCGTGTAGCCCAGGGCGGCCAGCGGATGACGCAGGTCGATATGCGCCTGACGGAGGGGCAGCCCCAGTTCGCGGCGGATGAACGGCAGGTCGAAGGCCTGCCCGTTATAGGTGACGAGCAGGCTGAACTCCTCGATATCCGCCCCAAAGCAGGCCAGGTTGTGTCCCTGCACGTAGGCCCGCGGCTGGTGTCCGTCGTATACGCCGATAACAGTAATCGCGCACTCGTGGGGAGACGTTCCGGTCGTCTCAATATCGAGATAGGCCACCCGCCCGCAGAACTCCGGATACAGGCGCCAGTGCAGGGCCGGAGCCAGCCGTTGACTGAAATACTGCGCGTCGCGGCGTCTCAGGTGGTGCAGCGACTGTTCGAGCTGACGACACACCGCGTCGCGCTGCTCCTGCCTCAGCGGCGCCCGCCGGGGCGCGTCCAGAAAGGTCTGCCAACTGGTCAGGCCGGCCGCCCAGATTTTTTTCTCGGTCTTTTCTCCAATGCCGTGAATGTGTTGGAAGGTTGAGGTGAGCATCGGTGAGACGGGCTGAATAATGGGGGGCGCGATTTTCCCCTCAGCGCCGGGCGCAGTCTAGCGCGTTTTGGGCCGGGCAACAAGAAGTACGAACCCCGGACGCAAGCCATTTCTTCTCGGGCGGGATTGGGGTACAAAGGGACGCAGTGCGGTGTGGGCAGGAGGTGAGGATGAACAAGTGGGTTGGGGTGGCGTGGCTGGTGGTGCTGTGCACGGCCTGTGGGCCGCGCGAGCCGACTCCGCCTTCCTCTCATTTTGTGACCTGGAGCCAGCAGGAGTCGAGTCCCAGGCAGTTGTGCGTCCTGCCCTTTACCAACGAGAGCGGTCAGCCCGATGTCGGCGGTCAGGTACGCCGCAGCTTTGCCGGACACCTGAGCATCAAGCGCTTTCGCGATGTCGAGCTGCATGAGATCGACTCCAGGCTGCCGTCGGACTGGCGCCAGCTGCCGGCCCAGTCGCTGGGCGAAATCCTGGGCTGTCACGC
>WTHE01000108.1 GCA_011523315.1 Candidatus Binatota bacterium | reverse complement strand
GGCCCCCGTAGGGGCTGCTATTCCGTCCGGTGAGACTTCACGCGCCGATGTATTCACCCGCCACCCAGGCGCCGTGAAAGCCGTACGGGACGCGGGCGGGAATCTGCACCCGGGCGACCGGCTCGGCCGTCATGTCCTGGGCGTTGACCACGACCATTTCGGCGGCCCGTTGGGTCTGGTCATACACATAGGTCACCAGCCAGCCGTCGTCTTCGGCGCTGGCCCCGTCACGCGGCACGAACACGCCCTCGCCGCCGTAGCGCCCGGGACCGTGGGGGTGGGACTCGACCCGGCCGGTCTGATGGTCGTATTTCTGGAAGCCGTCAAACAGCGGCATGGTCACGTCGGCGGGGACGCGGGCCGCATAGCTGTAGCGGTGGGAGCGGCCGGTGAGGGATTCGTTGATGCGGGGAAACTCGGACGGCACGTCGTCCAGCCCTTCTTCGCTGACCGCACCGGTCTTCATATTGAAACGCCAGCGGTGGAGGCGCGGGGCTTGATCCTCCTGCTCGGCTGCGGGCGACTGGCCGTCATCCATCAGGACGCTGGTCGAGTTGACCCGACAGGCAATCAAGACCACCTCGTCGTCCGCCTCATAGGCGTTGGTGGTATGAAAAATATAGCAGGGTGGAATCTCGAACCAGCGCACATCGTCGTTGCTGCCGTGGCGGGGAATCACCCCAATCCGCGCCCCGTTGTCGGGATTCCAGTTCAGGACCGGCCCGCCGCTGGTCATGGCCTGGAGGTCGAAGGTAACCGGCAGGTCGAGCAGCAGGGTGTAGTGCTCGGTCACCGCACAGTCGTGGATCATCACCCCGGCCGGGATATCAATCGGCACGGTCCGCAGCAGCTCGCCCGAGGCGGCCACCACGCTGTACTGGAGGTAGGGCGGCATCGGCGCATAGCCAAAAAACATCATCTCGCCCGTCACCGCATCGACTTTGGGATGGGCGGTAAACGCGCTGGTGAGTTTGCCGCCATAGTCATACGGCCCGACCGTCTCCAGGCTGGGGACACGGATGTGGTGCGGCTCGCCGCCCTCCCACAGCGCCAGCAGCCGACCGTCGTGCCACACCAGGGCTGTGTTGGCCGCGTTTTTGAACGGGCCGTCCGGGTTGTCGAACTGCGGCGGTTCCATCAGGCCCGACCAGATAGCCCGACCGCGCTGGCGCTCAATCTCAAAGCCTTTGGTCTGGACGTAGCGGTTGCGATACGCGGCCTTGCCGTCCCGAACCCGCACCCCATGCAGCATGCCGTCGCCGTCGAACCAGTGGTAGGTGCCGATCGGCTCGAACTGGGGGTTGGGTCCGACGCGCACAAACATGCCGTTCATGTCGCGCGGCAGCTCACCGATGACGCGCAGGTCTTCAAGCTGGGTTTCTTCTCGGACCGGGGCGAAGTTGTCCGCCAAAAAGGGATTCGTTACTGACATGGGTTGAAGTCCTCCTCTCAAGTGGTTTCATCAGGTTTGGGATTTACGGAATCTCGCCGCGCTGACGCATCTCGGCGACCAGCGCCTCCTGGACCAGCACGCCGCTGTCGGTCAGCTCGGCGACCTGTTGGGCTGAATAGCCCAGGTAGCGTTCCAGGACATCGGCGTTGTGCTGTCCCAGCAGCGGGGCCGGACGCCGGATCTCGACCCGGGTGTCGGAGTAGTGGATCGGCGTCTTGGGAATGCCGATGGGACCCATGCCGGGGTGGGCCACCTCCTGCATGGCGCCGCGAGCCTTCATGTGCGGATGGTTGATGATCTGGCCGATATCCAGGACCGGGGCGCTCAGAATCCGCACCTCGTCCAGGATCGCCAAGGGCTCGTCGCGGGTCGGGAAGGATTGCAACCACTGTTCGAGCAACTCGACCAGGACAAAGCGGTTTTCGGCTCGGTGCTGGTTGGTGTCAAAGCGGGAGTCGTCCAGCCATTCGGGTTTGCCCACGGCTTTCACAAAGGTCTTCCACTGGTGTTCCAGGACGACGATGACCACATAGCCGTCGCTGGCCTTGAAGATGCCGCACGGGGCGACCGCGTAGTGGTGCGAGCCAAAGCGGGTCGGGTTCTCCTTGCCGTCGCTCAGGGTGTAGAACTGCACGGCCGTGTCGTGCAGATGAAACAGGCACTCCAGCAGGGACAGGTCGATATACTGGCCACGGCCGGTTTTCTCGCGGTAGTACAGGGCGGCGCACACCGAAGCCAGGCCGTGTACGCCGGCGTTCTCATCGGCGATGAACAGCCCGACATAGGTCGGCGCCTTGTCCGGGTCGCCGGTCAGGTGCAGCAGCCCGCTCATGGCCTGGGCCAGGGTATCGACCCCGGGTTTGTGGGCCAGCGGGCCGTCCTGCCCGAAGCCCGAGATGGAACACATGATCAGCCGTGAATTGAGGGCTTTGAGATCGCCGTAGCCCAGGCCGTAGCGGCCCAGGGTGCCGGGGCTGAAGTTTTCGATGACCACGTCGACCTTGGGCACCAGCTCCTTGACGATGCGGACGCCCTCGGGCTGCTTGATATCCAGGCACAGGCTGAGCTTGCCCCGGTTGTGCTGAATATAGCCTCCGCTCTGGCCGGCCCTGAAATACGGGTAAAAGCGCGAGTTGTCCCCGGTCGGGGCAAGTTCGACCTTGATGATCTCGGCGCCCATGTCGGCCATCATGCGGGTCACCACCGGGGCGGCGATATACTGACCGAAATCCAATACGCGGACGCCTTCGAGCACCGACGGCTTGTCTGAGTGTGGCATGGCTCCTCCCTCGTCTGGCTTACTTCTCAAAATGGACAAAGTCGATCAAGAACACCGCGCCCAGCAGGATGCCTTTGTGCTGCAGCTGGAGTTCGGCCGGAAAGCTGAGGGCAAAATTATCGGCATCGCTCAGGCTCTCCTTGAGCATCCCGGTCCAGCGCTTGGTGATGCGTCCAACCTCCTCGCCCCCGGCCCGGATCAGAAACGTCCACGGTCTCAGCAGCGGACCAAAGAGCTGAAAGCGTTCCTGGCCGGTATCGTCAGACACCGTATAGCGCCGACGCAGCAGAGAAAAGCGTCGGTCCACCCTGCCCAGCCGCCGGCCGTCCGCGCCGTGCACCTCAAGGGTGTGAAAATACAGCCGAAAGGGTCGGTTCAGGCGCAGAACCGCGCGTCCTTCGGCCTCCAGGATATGGATGGTAAAGGGCCGCAGGGCTTTAAGCAGCAGCCGAAAGAACATCGAGCCGCCCGTTTCGGCCGCCACATAGACCTCGTCGCCCGTTCCGTCCAAGATGGCGTAGCTGTTCTTGACCTCCCAACCGGTCAGGATTTCCCCCCAGGATTTGCGCTGCTGGATGACCAGGGTGTCGAGGCTCGCGAGTCTGTCCATAGGCCCGCTCGTCTAGCCGCAGAAAAAGCGGTTGTGGGGGCGCGCCAGACCGAGGTTGTCGCGCAGCGTCGGGCCCTCATACTTGCGTCGAAACAGCTCGCGCCGCTGGAGTTCGGGCACCACCCGGTCAACAAAGTCGTCGAGTCCGCCGGGCAGATACGGGAACATGACATTGAAGCCGTCGCAGCCTTTGTCGAGCAGCCACTCCTCCATCTGGTCGGCAATCGTGCGCGGGGTGCCGATCAACTCCAGGGTGCTGAAGCTGCCGCCTACGTATTGGGCCAGCTGACGAACAGTCATCTTGTCGCGCCGGGCCATGCTGACCAGTTTCTGACGGCCGCTCTTGCTAGCGTTGCTGTCCGGGATGTCGGGCAACGGACCGTCGAGATCGAAGCCCGACACGTCGTGGCCGAGCAGGACGGACAGGGTTGCAATGCCGCTGTCGGGATGGACCAGGCTGTCCAGCTTGGTCTTCTTGGCCCGCGCCTCGGCCAGGCTGTCGCCGACCACCACAAACGCTCCGGGCAGGATCTTGAGCTGGTCGGGCGAGCGGCCGCAGGCTTCCATCCGGCCCTTGACATCGGCGTAGTAGCGCTGGCCGTCGTCAAGGGTGTTGGGGCTGCTGAATACCACTTCGGCCGTCTCGGCGGCCAACTGACGGCCGGCCTCGGAGGCGCCGGCCTGGACAATGACGGGCCAGCCCTGGACCGGCCGGGCCACGTTGAGCGGCCCGCGCACCGACAGGTGGGGGCCGGTGTGGTCCAGCACGTGCATCTTGTCCGGGTCAAAATAGACGCCCGCCTCAACATCACGGATGAAGGCATCGTCGGCCCAGCTGTCCCACAGGCCGGTCACCACATCGAAGAACTCGCGCGCCCGCCGGTAGCGCTCGCCGTGCTCCAGGTGCTGCTCACGTCCAAAGTTGCGCGCCTCCTGGGGGTTGGCCGAGGTGACCACATTCCAGCCGGCCCGGCCACCGCTGATGTGGTCGAGCGAGGCGAATTTGCGGGCCACGTGGTAGGGATCGTTATAGGTCGTGGAGGCGGTGGCGATCAGCCCCAGGTGTTCGGTCACCACGGCCAGGGCCGGCAGCAGGGTCAGCGGATCGAAGGAGGTGACTGTGGCGCTGCGCTTGAGCGCGGCCATCGGCATGTTCATGACCGCCAGGTGATCGGCCATGAAGAAGGCGTCGAAGCGGCCGCGCTCCAGGGTGCGCACAAAGCGCTGATAATGGCCGAAATTAAAGTTGGCGTCCGGGAAGGCGCCGGGATAACGCCAGGCCGCAGTATGGATGCTGACTGGGCGCATGAAGGCGCCGAGCCGCAGTTTTGGTGAGTGAGCCACACGTTCCCCCTGTCGGTCAACGTGAACGATGATGACCACTCCGTCAAGAAGATATCATCGTTCGCGTTTGTGGAATGACGACTGCGGGCCAGGGTAGCAAATCGGTGCGGAATGAACAGCCCGGAGGCAGGCCGGAGCGGTCCAGCCTTTCCTTTCGTTTTTTTCGTGGCTAGAGTAGCTACTTCAAGGAGGAGGGCATGGGCACTGTGGGAATCAAGGAACTCAAGGACCGGCTCACCTATTATTTGCGTTTGACAAAACAGGGAGAGGAGATTGTCGTGACCGAGCGCGGCAAACCGATTGCGCTCTTGCAGCCGCTCCAGGCTGCCACGCAAATCCAGAGTCGAGAGGCCCGCCTCGCCCAGTTGGCTGCTCAGGGCGTCGTGACCCTGCCGACCCGCAAGCCTCTCTCTCGGCCACGCCGAGCGAAAGCGGAAGGCACTCCTGTTTCCCAGCTTGTCCTGGAAGAGCGCCGATGACGTATTTCGACACCAGCGCCCTAATCAAACGTTTTGTTGAAGAAAAAGGTTCGGTTCTTGTTGCCAGCCTTATCGACCAAGGTGATGCGGTCGCTACGTTGAGCCGTTCGACGCCAATCCAGAAAGAGTAGGATGGATCCTATTTTGCCTGCCACGGCAGGGGCATGGCTTGATTGTCCTCGGTGCACACCCGGACCGGGGCTTGGCCCAGCGCGGCGACAATATGCATGTCCTCGGTGCCCGTATTCACAATTTGATGAATCGCGTCAGGCGGAATCTGGAGCGTCGAGTTCGGACCAAAATCCATATCCTGGCCGGCGATGGTAAGCCGGCCTGAACCGCTCAGGACGAGGATGGCTTCTTCGCAGTCATGGCGATGGACCGGCGTCCCGCTCCCTGGCGCAATCGTTTGTTTCCACACCTCCAGGCTTTTCATGCCGTGCTCGGGACCGGCAACGGTCTGATGGACCAAGCCCGGCAGATCGAACCTCTGGACGGTATCATTCTGAATAACTGGCATGACGAACTCCCTCCTGTCTCAGTTGAAGATCGGCCCGCCGCCTGCTCGCCGGAAAGCTTCACTCGAGAAAGGTGGGCGGCGAACGGAACCTAAGCGGCCAAAGGCTAGCACGCACCGCAGCTTCCGGCCAGACCGGTGAAGCCCAGCAACATCTGAACCAAATGAATAGCCATCCGTCTGGAAGCGCGGGCGGGACGCTTGCTTCGTTGAAGAAGAGGGCAGGCTCCGTCAAACCGGTGCGGGCCAATTGTCTGAACCTGGATTGCCGGGATGTATGGATTCCCAGGATTTGTCAGTCAAAAAGGAAACGTAGAACGGTAGGTCGGGCTAGCCGGAGGCGTAAGCCGACAGCCTTCTAGGGGCTTATCGGTCTGATCCTGGAGATTGTGGTCGCCTTGCCTCGGATCAAATGCACGAGGATATTCGTATCGAGCAAAATGAGCGCGTCAGACGGAATCAAGACAGGTTCTCCAACTCTGCCGCGATCTCGTCGTCGGTCTCATCACCCGGCCATTGACCGAGGATCGCATTCAGACCCGAGTCGGGACCCTGGGGTTGTCGAGAATCTGACTGACCTGCCTTCTCTGCGACTTTCAGCAAGCTCATCTCTTCAAACGAACCTGCCATAGGGCGTCCTCCTGTGTGACGTGCCTTGTCCCTTCCTTGACAGGACTATAGCCGACCGGTTAGTGAACGCAACGTATATCCACAGTCGTCTGAATCAACCATCCCAGCCAAGGAGGAACGCGCATGGCCGCCGTACAGATTTCCAAATCCAAACAAGTCCGGGCTCGTCTGAACCATCCCGTCATCGACTCCGACGGTCACACGGTCGAGTTTGAGCCTGCGGTCATGGACACCCTGCGCGAAGTCGGCGGGCCGGGTATTGTCGAGCGCTACAAGACCAAGCGCACCGAGGGCCTGACCGCCTCGCTGGGCGGGATGCTGAACTGGCACAAGCTGCCGCCCGCCCAGCGCCACGCCCAGCGCCTGACCGTGCCGCCGTGGTGGGCACTGCCGGCCAGAAACACGCTCGACCGGGCGACCGCGATGCTGCCCAAACTGCTCCACGAACGCCTGGACGATATGGGGATCGACGTGTCCATCCTGTATCCGACCTTCGGACTGCTGGCCCCGCATCTCGACGATCAGGAGATCCGGCTGGCCGCCTGCCGAGCCTTCAACACCTACCACGCCGATATCTTCAAGGACTACGCCGACCGCCTCATCCCGGTCGCGCTTATTCCCATGCACACCCCGGACGAGGCGCTGGCCGAGCTGGACTATGCGGTCGGCACGCTGGGTATGAAGGCGGTCATGCTGGCCGGTCATGTGCTGCGTCCGATCCCGGCGGCCGAACAGCTGTCCCCGGACGCCGCCCGCTACAGCCACTGGCTGGACACCTTCTGCCTGGACAGCGACTACGACTATGACCCGGTGTGGGCCAAGTGCGTCGAGCTGAAGGTCGCCCCGACCTTTCACTCGGCGGCCATGGGCTGGGGCAGCCGCACCTCGACCTCGACGTATATGTATAACCACATCGGCCATTTTGCCGAGGCGGGCGAGGCGGTGTGCAAAGCCCTGTTCTTTGGCGGGGTGACCCAGCGCTTTCCGAGCCTCAAGTTCGCCTTTCTCGAAGGCGGAGTGAGCACCGGGGCGCGGCTGTACGCCGACCTGATCGCCCGCTGGCATAAGCGCAACCCCGAGGCGATCGAGAACTACAATCCGGCCAATCTGAATCCTGAGTTGCTGCTCGACCTGTGTCAGAAGTATGGCGAGAAGGTCACCGAGGGGCGTTTGGAACTCCTGAGCAACGCCGGCGGCGTGACCATCAATACCAAGGCGGCGCCGGACATCACCAACGACTTCCACCGCACCGGTATTGAAAAGGCCGAAGACATCAAGGACTTGTTCATTCCCCACTTCTACTTCGGCTGCGAGGCCGACGATCCGATGAACGCCACCGGCTTCAACACCACGGCCAACCCGTTCGGTCAGCAGGTGCGCTCGGTCTACAGCTCCGATATCGGCCACTGGGACGTGCCCGACATGACCGAGGTGACGGAAGAAGCCTACGAGCTGGTCGAAAACGGGGTGCTGAGCGAAGACAACTTCCGCGACTTTGTGTTCGCCAACCCGACCACGTTGTGGACGGGCATGAACCCGGACTTCTTCAAGGGCACGGTGGTCGAAAGCGCGGTCGAGCAGCTCCTGGCCAACGGCGCCCACTAGCCGCCCTCGCGGCGCTGGCGTGGACGGCGGAGGACTGATGCGAGCCGTGTCCCGGTATCGCGATCACCTCCTGGGACTGGGGGCGGCGCTGGGCCTGGGGCTGGCTGCGGCGGGCGCCTTCGCCGTCCCGTCGGCCGACCTGTCCGACCACGTGGTAGCCCGGGTCAACGGTACAGACATCAGCCGCCGTCAGCTGGACCGGGCTGCGGAGCCGCAGGCAACGACTCAGGCTCAGCGTCGCCAGGCCCTGGAATTGCTGATTGACCACGAGCTGCTGATCCAGCGCGGCGTGAGCCTGGGCCTGGTCGCCTCGGACCGGACGGTCAGGAAAGCGCTGGCCATGGCCATGATCGACCGGACCGTGGCCCAGGTGTTGGCGCACGAGCCGGACGAAGACGTGCTGCGGGCGTTCTACGCCACCCACCGGGCGGTCTTCAGCCTGCCGGGCCGGCTGCGGGTCCAGCAGATCACGTTTCCCGCCGCCGAGCGCGCCCAGGCTGCGGCAGCCGCGCTGCGCGACGGCATGAGCTTTGCCGAGGCGAGCCGCCGTTTCGGTCAGCCGGCGGGCGCCCCGCTGCCCGACAGCCTGCTGCCGGCCCACGTCCTGCACCGCTATCTGGGGCCCAGCCTGACCCGGGCGGCCCTGAGCCTGACAGCCGGGCAGGTCTCCGCTCCGCTGGCCTCGCCCCTGGGCTATCACATCCTGCGGGTCGCCGAGCGTCAGGCCGAACGGCTGCGTCCCTACTCGGAAGTGCGAGCCCAGGTTCGGGCCGAGTACTACCGGCGGGACCGCGACCGGGCGCTCGAGCGCGTGCTGGACCGCCTGCGCCGACGGGCGACGCTTGTCCTGGCGGCGGACGCGCCACAGCCGGACCGCTAGGGGGACGTATGAAAAAGAACACGCTGGTGACATGGGCCGTGTGTCTGAGCGTCTGGCTGGGCTGGGTGGCCGGCCCGGCGGCCGAGCCGAACCTGACCCGGCCCGGCCATATCCCCGACCCGCACGGTTACTGGACCGGCGATCCGTTTGCGCCGGGCAGCGTGGCCTCGACCCCAGCCCCGGCGGCCGCAGTCGAGGCTCGCGCCCGGCGCCAGCAGCAGGTCAAGGCCGCTCTCGACAGCGACGCCCCCAAGCACATCCTGTTCGGCGACATGCACGTCCACTCGACCTACTCGACCGACGCCTTCCGTTGGACCCTGCCAATGATGAAGGGCGCCCGGGGCGCATTTCCGCCGGCCGATGCGTGCGATTACGCCCGCTATATTGCCCAGCTCGATTTCTACTGGATTACCGAC
>WTHE01000708.1 GCA_011523315.1 Candidatus Binatota bacterium | reverse complement strand
GCCGACATACACGTCTTCGAGACCCGTTCCGTCGGACTCCAGCCGCACCACCCGGCTCGGCGAGAGCGCCTGGGGGCTGCTGGCGTGGGCGAGCAGCTTGACCATATTGGGGTGGGTGGCAATCCAGATATGGCCCTGCTCGTCGATATCGATATTGTCGGGACCGCGCCCGACCTCCACGGCCTGGTCAAGGCTCAGGCTGCCGTCAGCGGACGTGCGACGGTAGATACGCAGGCTGTCGGCGCGCGTCTCGGTAATCAGGACGCGGTTGGTCCGGGCGTCAAACTGAATGCCGTTGGCAAAGGCCAGCTCGTTCAGCACGACGCCGGCCACCTGGCCGTCAAAATACACCACATCCGAGTTGGCCAGACCGAAAAGCCGCTCCAGGCGCATGCCCATCCCGTCCAGATAGCCCTGGTCATTGGTCAGATAGAACTGGCGCGGCCCAACCGCCGCAATATCGTTCGGCGACCGAAAGAGCAGATTGGCAATCGTGTCCAGATGGCGCAGCCCGTCCTCGGACACGGCAAAGATTTCAACGCTGTGACCGGCTCGGGGCTGACCCGGTACGCTATGGTTGACCACAAACAGCAGGACCTGACCGCGGTCGGTGCGAAACAGGCTGATGCCGTGGGGGTGAAACGGGCTGATCTGCTCAGTTCCGGCCAGCGCCTGGGGGACGCTATCGGGCTGGCTCAGATCGAGCCGGTAGATCCGTCCGGGCAGGTCGGCCCCGTGCCGATACGCCCATCTGTCGTCAGACGAGATATAGGCCAGCCCGGCCTGGCGGTCGATGGCGATATCTTCGGGTCCAGGCGGTCCGGGGACGACCGTGCAGCTGCCGGCAAAGTGGGGGACGAGCGGGTCGAACACGCCCAGGGCGGACGACACGGCCAACACCATCAGGCTCAGGGAGACCCCGAGTACCACGCTTCCAAGCACAACCACCTCTCGCATCCCACTCCTCCTTGGGCTCGCCCGTGCGCGCCCTGTCCGCGTCTACATCGAGTCTACATTTGGGGCATTTTGGGTACCTTGGGCAAATCGGGGTTCATCACATCCCACGGCTGGGCACTGTCGGTATAAATGTCCACGGCCGGACGAAACCAGCTCGGGTCATCCAGGCTGGCCGCCTTGAGACCGACGATACCAGGGTTGGCGGACAGCTTCGAGAAGATGCCCGACCCGCACTCGGGGCAGAACCCGCGGCTGATCGTCTCGCCGCTGTCGGCCTGGCTGGTGTAGTAGGTGGGCTCGCCCTGGGTAATGGTGAGGGCGTCTGTGGGCACGGCCAGCACCGGGGCATAGGCCGTACCGGTGGTCCGCTGACAATCGCGACAGTGACAGTTGATCGAAAACAGCGGCTCGGCGCGGCTCTCATAGCGGATCGCGCCGCACAGACATCCGCCCGAAAATGGGGCTGGCATACAAGACCTCCACGTGTGTCGCTGCCAACACAAGTAGCGCATTCCGCAGGCCAGGAGAAGAGGGCGGAGAGGGTCAAGGCGCCTCTTGCATCCCGGCCCGGATCATTTTATGTCGGGAACACGCAAAAAATCGCTGAAACGGCACGCTCAAGGAGGAACGGCATGGCATCCAAAGCAAAACTTGACGGAGAATACGTCCACGTCAGCTCAGTCGCCTGGCAACCCTTTCCGGGCGAATTTTCAGCCGGCGGCATCCAGTGGAAGCTCCTCCACGTCTCGCCCGAAGCCGGCGCCTGGACGGCCATCTTCGACTGTCCGCAGGGCTCGTCTTTTGCCAGACACATCCATGTCGGACCGGGCGAATACTTTCTGACCAAGGGCAAAATGGAAGTCCGGGGCGGCAGTGAGGACGGCGGCGCCACCGCGAGCGCGGTCGGCTATGGCTATGAGGCCTGCAACGCGCGTCACGATCAGACGAATTTTGTCGAAGACAGCGAGTTCTATATGACCTTCCTGGGCCCCTTGCAGTTTATCGACGAGGCCGGCAACACCCTGGCCGTCGTCGGTTGGGAACAGGCTCAGGCGCTGTGGGCTCAGCAGACAGGCGAGGCCGAGTAGGAGCCTGCCCGCCCCGTATCAGCGCCACGGCTCGACCAGAATCTTGGCGTGCCGCTCGGGCGAGGCCAACTCCTCAAAGGCTCCGGCCACGCCCTCGACCCCGACCTTGCCGGTAATCAGCGGCTCAAGCGGCAGCTTGCCATCGGCAATATTGTACAGCGTCTGGCTGAACTCCTCGCGCGTATAGCCGAGGACGAACTGGAGGTTCAGCTCCTTGTTAATGCCGAACATGGGCTGGATGGTGTCGTTTTCCATACACACCCCGACGACCACAATCCGGGCGCCGTGGGGGGCCGAACTCATCATCTGGTCAATCACCCCGGGCACGCCGACACACTCGAACAGGACCGCCGGTCGCAGCGGCGGACCGGCCGCCCACGGCGCCTGCTCGGGCGCCGTGTCGGGGTCGGCCACCGCAGCCTCTTGCCAGCTGGCGTAGGGCGAGTGCTGGTGGGGGTCGATGACCACATCCGCGCCCATGGCCTCGGCCAGCTGACGCCGGCGGGGGGAGAAGTCCGCAGCCACGACGGGCCGGACATCCTTGAGGCGCAGGGCTGCAATCACGGCCAGGCCGACCGGCCCGCAGCCAATCACCAGCGGCACATCGTCCTTGTCCAGCCGCGCCATCTGGACCGCGTGGTAGCCAACCGCCAGCGGCTCGGTCAGGGCCGCGTATTCGGTGTCGAGGCCGTTCGGCACCTCCAGCAGCAGCCCCTCGGTCAGCCGCATCAGCTCGCCGTAGCCGCCCGGGTTGTCGTTTGAGTAGCCGACCGTTTCCACGCCCGCAGGACGGATCAGGACCGGCATCGAGCACGCCCGGCTGCCGGCTTTGAGCGTCTTGCTCGTCTCGGGCCCGTGGTCAAGCACCTCAACGCAGAACTCGTGGCCCATGACAATGTCGCGTTTGAGGTCCATGTTGAACACGCCGCCCGACTGCTCGGAAATCTCGACCAGCTTCTGGGCGTGCTTGAGGGCGTGCAGGTCTGAGCCGCAGATGCCGCAGGCCAGGGTTTTGACCAGCACCTCGCCGGGTCCGGGCTGTGGAGTCGGAACATCATCAACCACCAGTTTTTGGTCTCGCATCACCGCCGCGCGCATTGTCGTGTCTCCTTCTTGTCTTCCGCCGTTCCGCGTTCATCATTCAGCATGCATCATTCCCGTTTCGTCCGCATGGTCACAAACTCTTCGGCTGCGGTGGGATGAATCCCGATGGTCGCGTCAAACTGAGCCTTGGTCGCCCCGCACTTCACGGCTACCGAAAAGCCCTGGATGATCTCGCCAGCCTCGGGACCGACCATGTGGCAGCCCAGCACCCGGTCGGACGCCTGATCAACCACGAGTTTCATGAATGTCTTTTCCGCCCGACCGCTCAGCGTATGCTTGAGGGGTCGAAAGCTCGAGGTGTAGACATCGATGGCCGGGTAGCGCTGGCGCGCCTCGTCTTCGGTCAGACCGACCGTACCGATCGGCGGGTGACTGAAGACTGCGGTGGCCACATTGGTGTGGTCCGGCTGGGTCGGCCGGTCGTGAAACAGGGTTTCGGCCACGGCCTGGCCCTCGGCAATGGCCATGGGCGTCAGGTTCAGCCGGTCGGTGCAATCGCCGATGGCAAAGATATGCGGCACCGTGGAGCGCGAGTAGGCGTCGACTGTGACCGCGCCAATATCGTTCATCTCCACCCCAGCGGCTTCGAGTCCGATATTATGGGTGTTCGGCAGACGCCCGGTGGCGTACATGATCAGGTCGGTGTCCAGACGCGTACCGTCTCCGAGGGTGGCCGTGAGCCCACCGTCGTGTTTGTCGATCCGCGCGATATCGGCCTTGAAACGCAGATCGACCTCACGTTTGCGCATCTCCTCGGCCAGTACGCTGCGGACATCGGTATCAAAGCCGCGCAAAAACAGCTCGCCCCGGTACAGCTCGGTCACCTCAACGCCGAGGCCGTGGAAAATCGTGGCAAACTCGACCGCAATATAGCCCCCGCCAACGATGATGACCCGTTGGGGCAGCCGGTCCAGATAAAACGCCTCGTTGGACGAGATGGCGTGTTCGATGCCGGGGATCTGGGGCAGATACGGCCAGCTGCCGGTCGCCACCAGGATGTACTCGGCCGTATACGAGTGGCCGTCAACGGCAACCGTGTGCGGATCGACGAGCCGCGCCCGGCCCTCGATAATCTCCGCCCCGGCGTTGCTCAGCAGGTTGCGGTAGATGCCGTTGAGGCGTTCGATCTCTACGTTTTTATTGGCGACCAGGGTCGGCCAATCGACGCTGCGCTGGCCCACGCTCCAGCCAAAGCCGGCGGCGTCTTCAAAATGATCCCGAAACTCGGCCGCATACACAAACAGCTTTTTTGGAATACAGCCGACATTCACGCACGTCCCGCCCAGGTAGCGTTCCTCAACAACGGCCACCCGCGCGCCATAGGCTGCGGACATGCGGCTGGCGCGCACCCCGCCCGAGCCGGCGCCGATCACAAACAGGTCATAGTCATACGTGCTCATGCCACCTACCTTTCAGCGAAAATGTCCTCGGCTTTTTCGTGCAGAATAATCAGCGGGTCGCGGGAATCGCCCAGCGCCAGAGCGCTTTTTGTCGGACGGGTCAGGGCCACCGGCGAACAGGCGTAGCGCTCGGCCAGTTTGCACGCCTCCTGAATCAGGGTTTCGGCCTGGGCGCGCGGGTCGGCCGTCGCAATCAGCTCCGACAGCTGGTTCTTTTCGTTTTCCAGCTCGTACCAGAACTGGGCCGCCCGGCGGAACAGGGGGGTCTCAATCGGCAGGATTTTTTCTACTCCACGCATGGATTTTTCATAGCAGTTTTTGTGTGATTTACTAGACGCCGCATGGACCGCTTCGACCTCGACACCGCCTACTGGCTGGCCCGGGCGGCCCGGGCTGCCTATCCGGACCGGCTGCACGACGGCCCGGGCCGGCTCGGCGTGGAGCGGGTGCGGGTGTTTGAGCGGGGCGTGGTGGCCGGTTTTGCCGGACGCTGGGGGGAGAGTATCGTGGTCGCCTTTCAGGGCACGCCAACGCCGAACAAGGGCGGTCAGCCGCGGCAGCTGGCCGAGGCCCTGGCAACCGGACTGGACACCGGGCTGACGCATCAGAGGGGCGTGCCAGGGGCGATCCACCGCGGCTTTGCCCGCGCGCTCGGCACCCTCACCACGCTCATGCCCGAACTTCTGCGCAGCGTGTCGGACACCCGCCACCGGCCGCACGTGTGGCTGACCGGTCACAGCCTGGGCGGAGCCCTGGCCATCCTGGCCGCCCAGTGCGTTGCGGGCCGGCCCGGTCCGCTGCCGTGCGTGTATACCTATGGCGCGCCACGGGTCGGCAACCGTGCCTTTGGCCAGGGCTACGCCCCGGTCCATTACCGGCTTGAGCGGCGCAAAGACCTCGTCCCCTACGCCTTTCCGCTCTACACCGCAGGATTTCTGTGGGGAGCCTGGCATCCCCTGCTGCTGCCCCTGTCCCTGCCCTTCTCCGGCCTGCCGGGCAGGTATAAGCACACCGGTATCCGCTGCTGCCTGGACGGAGGGCGGCTCGACATTGGCGGCACCTTCGAGCCGCTGGTCGATCCGCTGGACATGGTTGCGGCCCGGCTGGGCAGGGAACACAATATCGACACCTATCTGGCCGACCTCGAAAAGAAACCCCGCATCACCTATCGCGCCGTGGTGCAAGAGGTCGCGCGGGCGGGCTGAAGGAGGAGACGCACATGGCACATGCCGATGTCGAGTGGTATCTGAACGGCGAGTACTGCGAGGCGTGCAGCTGCGATTACGTCTGTCCCTGCCTGTATACCAACCTGGAGGCGCTGCCCAGCCGCACCTCGTGTACGGCGCTGGGCGGCTACCACATTGAGACCGGGCGGTTTGGCGAGACGGTTCTGGACGATCTGAATTTTGCCACGGTCGTGCGCTCTCCCGGAGCGATGATTGAGGGCAACTGGACGGTGGGTCTGATTGTGGACGAGCGGGCCAGCCCGGACCAGCAGCAGGCCCTGACCGCGATTGCCAGCGGCCAGCACGGCGGCCCGTTCGCCCCGCTGGCCCATCTGGTCGGCGATTTCCGCGGCGTCGAAGCCAGGCCCATCCAGTTTGTCAAGGACAGCGATCACACCCGAACCCTGACGATTCCCGGCGCCGTGGAGCACCAAGTTGAGGGGGTGATGAGTCCGGTCGTTCCCAACCAGCCGCTGATGATGGATAATACCCTGCACTTTGCCAACACACGCATCGGGCTGGCCAGAGTCGTGCGGATGCTGGTCAACGCCTTTGGCATCGCCTGGCAGGACACGAGCGGACGGGCCAACGGCCACTACACCGCGATTCGATGGCGCAGCGACAGCGACACCCCACTCTCGACCTAAAGGAGAGCAGCGATGACAGACCAATTTGTCGATCTCGACGCAACCGCCCAGGCTGAACTGATCCGCAACGGCGAGGTGCAGGCCCTCGAACTCGTCGAGGCCGCCATTACCCGGATTGAAAAACTCAACCCCCAGCTCAACGCGGTCATCCATCCCCTGTTCGAAAAGGCCTGCGCCCAGGCGAGGTCTGCCGAACTGCCCGACGGCCCATTTCGGGGTGTCCCGTTTGTCATGAAAGACCTGCTCGGCGGTCCGGCCGGCGAGCCCCTGCACAACGGCATGCAGCTGCTCAAAACGCTCGGCTATACCTCGCCCCAGGACACCTATCTGTCGGAAAAGTTCCGGCAGGCCGGATTCATCAGCGTAGGCCGGACCAACACCCCCGAGTGGGGCCTGATGGGCACGACAGAGCCGGCCGCCTACGGCCCGACCCACAACCCCTGGAATCTGGCCCACTCGCCCGGCGGCTCAAGCGGGGGCAGCGCGGCTGCGGTCGCCGCCCGGCTGGTAGCCGTCGGCCACGGCGGAGACGGCGGGGGCTCGCTGCGCATCCCGGCCAGTATGTGCGGCATTGTCGGCCTCAAGCCGAGCCGTGGCCGGCTGTCTCTGGGGCCGGCCATGGGCGAGTGCTGGCACGGCCTGGCAACGGAAGGGGTGATGACCCGCTCTGTCCGCGATATGGCCGGCGTGCTTGACGCCGCGGCCGGCGCCATGCCGGGCGACCCGTATGCTGCGCCGTCTCCAGCGCGGCCCTACCAGGAGGAAGTCACCCGCCAGCCCGGCCATCTGCGGGTCGGCCTGATGCTGCAAACACCAGCCAACAGAACGCCCCTGCACGGCGAGTGCAAGACGGCGGTCGAGCAGACCGGCCGGCTGCTCGGATCGCTCGGCCACAGCGTCGAGGTCGCCCATCCGGCCGCCTATGACGAGCCCGAATGGCTGGCCCACTTCGGGCGGGTGGTCCAGGCTCATAGCAGCTTCACCGCCCATGACCTCGGCACGGCCCTCGGGCGGGCCTTGGAGCCGGAGGATGTGGAGCCGTATACCTGGGGGCTGATTGAGGAGGGCCGCAAGATTTCGGCTGAGCAGTACCTGGCCTCGGCCAACTGGCTCCAGATCTGGACGCGGCGGATGGCGAGCTGGTGGACCGAGGGGTTCGACCTGCTGGTCACCTCGACGCTCGGTGAGCCGCCGCCGGTACTGGGCGACATGGGCGGCCCGAGCGAGGACGTTCTGGCCAAATGGCAGCGCAATATCGAGGTGATTCCGTTCACCCCGGCGTGTAATGCCACCGGGCAGCCGGCCCTGTCACTGCCCCTGGCCTGGACTGCCGACGGGCTGCCGGTCGGCGTCCATTTCGTGCCGGCCTACGGACAGGAGGACCTGCTGCTGCGGCTTGCGGCCCAGCTCGAAGCGGCCCAGCCGTGGGCGACCAAACGTCCCCCGGCGTGCGCCTGAGGGAATGGCGTCAGTTCCCGGAATTGGCCATCGAGCTTGGGCTTGAAACGGAGTTTCGCCACCACGTCGATCAGTTGCCTATCACCCTGAAGGCGACGTGGCGATGACCGCGCTTCATGCGGTAGGTAGCGAAGTCTTTACGGTCAATCGTAAAAATCGTTCGGACACCATGACGCTCCGCAGCACTGACGAGGGAGGCATCGGCGAAGTCCATCCGAGCGTCGGCGTACTGGACCATGAGTTCGAAGGCACGGGCAAGAGCTTGACTGTCGACCGTCAATACCTGGAGTCCACCCGCAGTCACAAAATCCATGAGGCGCAACGCGCCTATACTTGCCGGCTGCAACAGGTGAAACGCTTCGGTGAGGACGGGGGAAGTCGTTGCTAAGGGCTCCTTGATCGTCTTCAGCGTTTCGACACAGCGACCGTGGGCGCGGTCTGCGGGATTGAACAAGGCAACGAGCGGCCCGGTGTCAACCAGGATCACAGGACTACCGCCCGTATTTCTTTCTGATCGCTTCGACGACCGCAGCCTTGGCCTGTGATGCTGGTGCGATGGCGTCACCGTCATACGCCAAATCCAGGCGGCGGTAGACCTCGTAGGGAGATACCAGCGTAGTTTCGCACACAGCCGCCGCATAAGCATGCAGGCCGCGTTTCAGAACCTCTGAGATCGACAGGCCGGTCTGTCGCCGCAGGGCGGCCAGCGTTAATTCGGCATCATCATCGAGTCGAACAGTCCTGACGCTCATAGCTCAACCTCTCCGTTCGCAGTATGTCCGAATGAATCATCGGGACGTGGAAGACAGCCGCCGAGCGGCTGCGCGGCGCTCAGCCTTCAGGTCTCGCCTCCACTGCGCAACATCGACCTTGCGCTCGCGCAGGGAGCGCTGTAATCGGTCGAGGGCGTCGAGTGTAGTAGCGTTGCCCGGCTCCCCTTCCCTTGCCGCGGTCCGAATAGCGCGCCGCAACACCTCAGACTTCGACACGTTCCAGCGTTGTGCCAGTGCCTCCAGAACCCGTATGGATTCGACATTCAGCGAATACGTCGACTTAATAGTGGTTACGGCCATAGGAACAGCGTATGGCCGTACTCCAGCCGCGTCAATCTCTCAACCACGGAATGTCCGAGGGCTAGCGGGGGATGATTGGCAGCACGATGTGTGAGGGTCGCATTTCATCGTGAAACACCCGTTGCAGGGCCGGCTCCAAGCGGCCGGCTTCGGCAGCTCCCTGCCCCGTCTGAGGATTCCGATCAAAACGAGGAAAATTCGAGCTGGCGATCTCAAGCCGGATGCGATGGCCGGCTTTGAACACATTGCTCGTTGCCCACAGGTCGATGG
>WTHE01000368.1 GCA_011523315.1 Candidatus Binatota bacterium | reverse complement strand
GTCATGGGGGCGGGGGCTGGGGTAGATCGGCGCGGTTCGCTGCACCCAGGCCACCGGTTTGCCCTTGGGCGAACACGCCGTCAGCAGACATCCCGACACGACCAGCAGACAACAGCAGATGAGGTGCATGGCTCGCCTTCCTTTGTGGGCCGGAGTCAGCCAAGTGCCCCTACCATAAACCGCCTGACCGGACGGTGCAAGCGCCGCTGCGCCACACCAGCAACGACGGGCGAGAGCTGGACCGAGAAGGGACACACCACCTCCGCAGCATCGGTCTGCCGCACGATGACCTCGACCTGCCAGCTGTCGGTGTACAACCGCAGGCCGCCGCTCGACCGATAGCGACCCTCTCCTATCGACGTGGCAACAAGTGTCGTGGTCGTGCTGCCCAGGGTGCCCGACTCCAGTAGCGGGGTGAAGGCAAACACCACCCGGCTGACTGCGGTCGGCGGCTGGCCGGCGCTATCTCGGATGGCTGCGGTATAGGTGGGTGTGTCGGCCTGTCCGTAGCTCAGGGTGAAACGGACCTGCAAGTCGCCGCAGGTCTGGGTCTGAGCCTGGGAGGGCGGCGGTGGACGAAAACTGGGCTGGGGAGCGGTGGCGCACGAGACGAGCAGGGCGCCTGCCAGACCCAGCCCGGCGCACAACCGGCCCGGGCAAACCGGCCGGCCACAGATCGCCGGTGCTTCCGACGCGGGGTGCCGGGAGAAGGTCATCGGCGGCTCAGGCGGTTCCGACGAGGGAGGCGTGGGGGACCGACCCCGGCGCCGCGTCGGGCAGGTGATGGGCGGTCTGCCAGGCGGCCAGGTCGTACAGCGCCCGCTGGGCCAGGGCGGCCTTTTTTTCGCGTCCCCGCAGGCGTCGCGAGAGGGGGGGAAACAGGCCGTAGTTGGTGTTCATGGGCTGAAACTCGCGGCGTTCGCTACTGGTGACATAGGTGAACAGGGAGCCCAGGGCGGTCGTCGCCGGGGCGACCAGGAGCGGTGCCTGTCGGGCGTAGCGGGCGGCGTTCAGACCCGCCAGCAGACCGGCTGCGGCCGACTCCAAATAGCCCTCTACCCCGACCATCTGGCCGGCAAAGAACAGGTCGGCGCGGTCCCGAAACTGTAGGGTCGGTTTCAGCAGTCGGGGGGAGTCGATAAAGGTGTTGCGGTGCAGGCTGCCCAGACGCACAAACTCGGCCGCCTCCAAACCCGGGATGGTCCGAAACACCCGGCGCTGTTCCGGGTAGCTCATCTTGGTCTGAAAGCCGACCATACCCCACAGGCTGCCGGCTCGGTCGTCCTGGCGCAGTTGGACAACCGCATAGGGGCGACTGCCCGTGCGCGGGTCGCTCAGGCCGACCGGCTTCAGCGGTCCAAAGGCCAGGGTGTCTCTGCCGCGTCGGGCCATTTCCTCGATCGGCAGGCAGCCCTCAAAATACACCGCCCGCTCAAACTCTTTGGTCTCGACCTTGCGGGCCGCCACAATGTCGTCAACGAGACGCTCATACTCGTCCCGGTTGAGCGGGCAGTTCAGATAGTCGTCACCGCCGCGATCATAGCGGGAAGCCCGAAACACAACTGCCTGATTGATGGAGTCGGCCTGAATGATGGGAGAGATGGCATCGTAAAAATACAGATAGTCCCTGCCGAGCAGGGCCTGTAAGCGGGCCGACAGGGCGGACGAGGTCAGGGGACCGGTGGCCACGACCGTGACGCCGCTCGGGAGGCGGTCAACCTCTTGGCGCCGGATCTCGATCAGCGGATGACCGCTCAGCGCCTGACCCACCGTGCGCGAAAACACCTCCCGGTCCACGGCCAGGGCTTGGCCGGCAGGAACCCGCGAGGCATCCGCCGCGCGCATAATCAAGGAGCCCAGGTGGCGCATTTCCTGTTTGAGCAGTCCGACTGCGGTTGTCAGCGACGCGCTGCGCAGAGAGTTGGAACACACCAACTCGGCAAAGCCGTCCGTGTGATGGGCGGCGGTCGGCCGCACCGGCCGCATTTCGTACAGGCGCACGGCCAGGCCGGACTGGGCGATTTGCCACGCGGCTTCGCTGCCAGCCAGCCCGCCGCCAATGACTGTGATGGTTTGCATACCGGGTCAAAGCTCAGAAAACGGGTCCATCATACCGAACGGAGCAGCGCCGCCATTCATCGGTCTGCATTCAGCGTCCCTCTTCAGCCGGCCACCTGTTCGACCGGCGGCTCGACTGTGGGCAGTTCCTGCCCCAGCGGTGCGGTGTAGTCGCACTCGTCACGAAAACAGCGCCGAACCGTACCGGCCCGCTTGGTTGTTTTTTCAACCACAAAGGGCGCCTGACACTGCGGGCAGGGCGTGGACACGGGTTTGTCCCACAGGGCAAACTTGCACTTGGGGTAGCGGTTGCAGCTATAGAAAGTCTTGCCGCGCCGGGACTGCTTCTGTTGCAGATCGCCCTGCTGACAGTCCGGGCAGGCGATGCCCAGGGATACGGCTGCGGCCCGGCCCGGCTTTTTGATCGTCTTGCACTCCGGATAGCCCGAACAGCCCAGAAACTTGCCATACCGACCAAAACGGACCTGCATGGGCCGGCCACACTCCTCGCAGGTTTCATCGGTCTGGGTCTCGTCCGTGTCTTGGGGGACGATGCGTCCCTGTTCGTCGCGGCTGAAATTGCGAGTGGCGGTGCAATCGGGGTAGTTGGTACAGGCCAGGAACTCGCCGTTGCGGCCCCACTTGATGACCAGCTTGCCGTCAGCGCATTCGGTGCAGTCGAGGTCGGTCGGCATGCCCGCGCCTTTGACATCCCGCATCTCTTTTTCGGCCCGTTCGAGGCTGGCCGAAAAGGGTTGGTAGAAACGTGCAATGGCCTGCTGCCAGTTCTCGTTCCCGTCTTCGATTTTATCCAGGATTGCCTCCATGTCGGCGGTGAACTCGGCGTTCAGAATACCCGGGAAGGACTCGACCAGGAGTTCGGTGACCAGCATGCCGAGGTCGGTCGGCCGCAAGCGCCGCTGCGCGTCTTCAGAGACGTACTCTTTATTGAGAATCGTACTCATAATTGACGCGTAGGTTGACGGACGACCAATCCCGTCCTCTTCCAACTCTTTGATCAGCGTGGCCTGGGTAAAGCGGGGTGGCGGCTGGGTGAAGTGCTGATTGGGCGTCACGTTCAGCAGGGTCAGGATTTCCCCCTCAGTCAGCGGCGGCAGCTGCTTCTCTTCGTCCTCGTCGGCCTTGGTTGTATCGTCTGTCCCCTCCGCATAGACACGCAGAAACCCATCGAAGCGCATGACTTGGCCGGTGGCCCGGAACACACAGTCGTTGGCCGCAATATCAACACTGGTCTGTGCAAACTCGGCCGGGGCCATCTGGCTGGCCAGAAACCGGTTCCAGATCAGAGTATAGAGTCTGAGTTCTTCCGGCTTGAGATACGGAGCGACCGACTCCGGGGTGTGCTCCAGGGAGGTCGGACGAATCGCCTCGTGGGCCTCCTGGGCGCTCTTGGCCGAGCGGTAGCTGTTCGGTCGTTTGGGGACATAGCGGGCGCCATAGCTGGCGGTCAGATACTCACGCGCGGCCGCCGTCATCTGGGGCGAGATGCGCGGCGAATCCGTCCGCATATACGTAATCAGTCCCACCTCTCCCTGCGCGCCGAGCTTCACCCCCATGTACAGGCGTTGGGCGATGCCCATGGTCCGACTGGGCGCGAAACGCAGCTTGCGGGAGGCCTCTTGCTGGAGGCGCGAGGTGATGAACGGCGGGGCGGGCTTGCGGCGTCGATCACGCGTGGTCACACCGGTGACCTGCCACTCGGCCCCGTCGATCCGCTTCAGCACCGCCTGGGCTGCCTCCTGGCTGCCAATCCGGACACTGGCGGTGTCCTCCGCCTCCTCGCCGACGCCGGTCGGCAGTCCGTCGGCATCGAGCGTCTGTTTGGCAGTCGTGTCCACCCGCAGCTCGCCGACCTTGGCCAGCCGGGCCTCGAACTGCGGCGGCAGCCGGCCTTCGAGAGCGGCCCGGATTGACCAGTATTCGACCGGCTCAAAGGCCCGAATCTCTTGCTCGCGTTCGCTGATGATCCGCACCGCCACCGACTGGACACGCCCGGCCGACAGTCCCCGGCGGACTTTCTGCCACAGAATCGGGCTGATCTTATACCCCACCAGGCGATCCAGAACCCGGCGCGCGATCTGGGCGTCGTAGCGTTCGCGGTTGAGTTCCTTGGGATTGTTGAGCGCGTCTTTGACCGCCTGCTGGGTGATTTCGTTGAGCAGGATGCGGTAGAGCTTGGTTTCTTTCAGGCCGTTTTTGCCGCCTATTTTTTCGGCAATATGCCAGGCAATGGCTTCGCCTTCCCGGTCCGGGTCAGAAGCGAGAAAGATGCGCTGTTTGCCCTTGGCCGCCCTGCGCAGATCCTCAACCACCTTGGCCTTGCCGCGAATGACTTGGTATTGGGCGGCAAAGCCGTTGTCCACGTCCACCCCCAGCTTGCTCTTGGGCAAGTCCATGATATGCCCGACCGAGGCCTTGACCTGGTAGTCACGGCCCAGGTATTTGCCAATCGTCCTGGCCTTGGCCGGAGATTCCACAATCACCAGATTTTTCGCCATTTTACTGTTCCCACTCCCTGTCCTGGGCCGCTATACGGCCACAGCCACGCTCCTCCTGGTCCCTCATGCCCGGATAAAATGGGTGCCGGGCAGTTGAGTGACCATCCCTTTGAGTTCCAGCCCCAGTAACACCTCAAGCACGCGGGCCGGCCCGAGTCCACTTCTGGCAATCAACACATCAACATGCAAGGGCTCCCCGTCAAACAGCTGCACCAGCCGCTCCTCGTCGGGCTCAAGAGTGCCAATCCCGGCTGGCTCAAGGCCGGACTCCGCTCCGTCTTGCGGTTCGGCCTGAAACGTGACCGCCGCAGCAATTTCGCTCAGGATATCCTCGACGTTATGCACCAGTTTGGCCCCCTGTTTGATCAACTCGTGCGGTCCCCGGCTGCGGCTGGCGGTAATCGGGCCCGGAACGGCGAACACTTCCCGGTTCTGCTCCAGGGCACACCGAGCGGTTATCAGCGAGCCACTCTTTTCGGTCGCCTCAACCACCACCGTTCCCAGGCTCAGGCCGCTGATGACCCGGTTACGGTAGGGAAAATGGCCGGCTTCGGGTCGGCTGCCCAGGGCGAATTCCGAAATCACCGCCCCGTGCTGGGCCATGTCATGGGCCAAGCGTCGATGCTCAGGCGGGTAAATCACGTCGAGTCCTGAACCCAGCACGGCAATTGTGCGCCCCCCGGCCTCCAGCGCCGCCCGGTGCGCCTCGGCGTCAATTCCCCGGGCCAGCCCACTGACCACCGTCACCCGTCGGTGGGCCAGATCGCGGGCCAACTGTCTGGCCACCTCTCGCCCGTAGGCGCTGGCAGACCGCGCGCCGACAATAGCGATGGCGCTCTGGTCCTGCGGTGCCAGGCTGCCCCGGATATACACAAAGGGCGGCGGGTCATGCACATGCGTGAGATTCACCGGATATTCCGCATCGGCCCGGGTCACCACACGTACCCCAGCCTCGGCGACCCGCTCCAACTCGGTGTCAACCGCCGACCATTCATCAAAACCAACAATGGCGCGGGCCACGGTCAGCTGGACTCCAGCCTGTGTCAGCCCTGCCACAGAGGCGGCGAAAACAGCCTGTGGCGACTCGAAACGCTCGAGCAGCAGCCGGTAGGTGACATTGCCCACCCCACGCACCGAACGCAGGGCCAGCCATTCGCGCCACCGCGCCGGATGTACGCTGAGCCGGCTCGGGCCGGCATCGTGTCCTGCGTTCTGGTCCAATTCCACATTCCCAGCCAGAAAAATGACACAAAGTCGGGACCGACGCAAATCGCCGCGTGTGGGGACTCTTGCGGAGCCAGAACGGCATTTGATACATGTACCGGTGCCCAACGCCAGCCCCGTGTCAGCCGCCATGTCAACGATTCAACAGCTGCTCGAAGAAAAAACCGCTGCGGCCCTGACTGCGGTCAGCGGCTGAAGGGCTGGACGAGGAGCTGACGTGCTCATCCATAGGCTGAAGGCATCGGGGTTCCTTTCCTTCGGACCAGGTGGGATCGACCTCCCAATGGAACCGCTGAACGTTCTCATCGGTCCGAACGGCTCGGGAAAGTCGAATTTGCTCGAGGCGATCGCCCTGCTCAAGGCTGCACCGCGCAGTATCTCAGAACCGATCTCACGCTTGGGCGGTGTCCGCGAGTGGCTGTGGAAGGGGCCGGCCGCGCCAGACTCTTTTACAGTGGAGACTCTGATCGACTATCCACCGGGTGGCGTGCTGCGGCATACGTTGACGCTGGCGGATCGGAACGATCGCCCGGAGGTGACGAGCGAGCGGGTCGAGCCCTCGGAGACACACACCAACGAACGCGCCGCCCTGTCCTATTATCGACCTCCGCGAGAGGAGCGTACTGAGATATATCTGCGTGAGAAGTCTCCTAACCCAACTGACCCAAACGCCGTAGGCAGCTTATTGGCGCACTTTCTTGGGGACGGCGTCCACTTCAGGAGTGACTTTTTACCGAAAGCTTCGCTGGTTTCCATCGCCAATCCTCAAGATTATCCGGCGCTTTGGTATTTGAATGGGCAATACGAAGCTATCCGTCTTTACCGCGATTGGTTGTTCGGACCTTCGACGGAGCTGCGCCAGCCGGCGAGCGCACATGATCCTGCTGACTTCCTCAATGAACGAGGGACCAACTTGGCACCCGTGCTGTCGAACTTTCCTGGAGAGAACAAGAGGCAACTTATCACGGCATTGCAGAAGCTCTACGACGGTATCGTGGACATCAAATGCTCGGTGATCGGCGGCACCGTAGCGCTGTTCCTGGAGGAAGACGGCAACCGAGAGATTCCGGTCTCCCGACTGTCAGACGGCACGCTCCGCTACCTGTGCCTGTTGGCCATTCTGCTGCATCCCGAGCCACCGCCTTTGGTCGTGATCGAGGAGCCAGAACTGGGGTTACATCCAGACCTCCTCCCGACGTTGGCCGACTTGCTGCTCGCAGCGTCCGAACGCAGCCAACTCATCGTGACGACCCATTCCGATGTACTTGTCGATGCGCTGACCGAAACGCCGGAGAGCGTCGTCGTGTGTGAAAAGCACGCTGGACAGACCGAGATGCGACGGCTCGATAAAGACGACCTCGCAAAGTGGTTGAAGGTCTACACGCTCGGTAACCTCTGGAGTTCCGGGCAGTTGGGGGGGAATCGTTGGTGACCGTCGTCCTCTATATTGAGGGCGGAGGGGACAATCGTCGCCAGAGTGCGCAATTCCGAGAGGGCTGGAGGAAATTTTTCACAATGGCTGGACTCGGAGGCCGTATGCCGAGAGTGGTGTGGGGCGGCTCACGGAAACAGACCTTTGACCAATTTGCGGCGGATATCGTGGAGCGGCGTCCAGATGTTATTCCCCTTCTCCTCGTAGATAGTGAAGCTCCGGTTAGACCCGATCACTCGGTCTGGCAGCACCTGCAAGCGCGTGACCGTTGGAACAAGCCTTCAGGTGCCAGTGACGATGATGCGTTTCTGATGGTTCAGATCATGGAGACGTGGTTCCTGGCCGACCGCGATGCCTTGCGAAGATACTTCGGCGTACAGTTTGCGGAAAACGCGCTCAGACAATGGCCTGAATTGGAGGCCGTGCCCAAGCAGACGGTGCTTGACGCCCTCCAGAGAGCGACCGCCCGATGCCAGAAAGGCTATGCCAAGGGAAAGGTCTCATTCGAATTGCTGGCGCAAGTTGATCCGACTCGCGTCGAAGCCGCATGCCCACACGCCAAAGCGCTTCTGGACCGCTTGAAGACCCTTTGATACAAGATCGGACCATAAACGCCCTAACATCCCAGCCGCCATGTCAACGATTCAACAGCTGCTCGAAGAAAAAACCGCTGCGGCCCTGACTGCGGTCAGCGGCCTGTCGGCGCCCGCCCTGGTCAATCCGGCGGCCAATCCCAAGTTTGGCGATTATCAGGCCAACGGTGTCATGGCGGTCGCCAAGACGCAAAAGAAAAACCCCCGCCAGCTCGCCCAAGAGGTCAGCGCCCGGCTGAATCCCGACGAGATTCCGGCCAGCTGGGAGATTGCCGGGCCCGGCTTCATCAATTTTCGTCTCGATCCCGGCTGGCTCGGCCGGACCGTCCTCAGAACCGCCCTCGACGCCCGACTGGGGGTGGAAGCGGTGGCGCGGCCGGAAACGATTGTGATTGACTTCAGCGCGCCCAATATTGCCAAGCCCATGCATGTGGGCCATATCCGCTCGACGATCCTGGGCGACGTGCTGAGCCGTGTCCTGCGCTTTCTCGGCCACCACGTGGTGACGGACAATCACGTCGGCGACTGGGGCACCCAGTTTGGCATGCTGATCGTCGGCTATCGAAGCGTCCTGGACACCGCCGCCTACCGCCGCGACCCGCTGAGCGAAATGGAGCGCATCTATAAGACGGTCCAGGCCCAGACCAAGACCGATCCGGCGGTCGCCGAGCAGGCTCGCCACGAGCTGGCCAAGCTGCAGCAGGGCGATGCCGACAATACGGCCCTGTGGCACGAGTTCATGGATATTTCGCGCCGCGACTTTGAACGGCTGTACGGCCGGCTCGACATCCGCTTCGACCACTGGCTGGGAGAGAGTTTTTATAATCCGATGCTGGCCGGGGTGGTGCAGGACTTGCAGGACAAACGCATTGCCCGACCCAGCGAGGGGGCGGTGTGTGTCTTTTATGACGATGACCCGCAGCTGGCCGAGCGTCCGTTTCTGATCCAGAAGTCGGACGGGGCTTTTCTGTACGCCACCACCGACCTGGCGACGATTCGGTATCGGGTCGAAACGTTCCGACCAGACCGCATCGTGTACGTCACCGACGGCCGCCAGCAGCTGCACTTCAAGCAGCTGTTTGCCGCCGCCCGCAAATGGGGCTATCAGGCCCAACTCGAACACGTCTGGTTCGGCACCATCCTGGGCGAGGACGGCAGGCCGATCAAGACTCGCGAGGGGGAGCCGGTCAAGCTCGAAGCGCTGCTCGACGAAGCCGTCCAGCGCGCCCTGGCCGTGGTCCACGACAAAAACCCCAGCCTGTCCGAGGCCGAGCAGCACGAGGTCGCTCGGGTGGTGGGGCTGGGAGCGGTGAAGTACGCCGACCTGATGCAGAACCGGACGGCCGACTACCGGTTCAGCTGGGACAAGCTGCTGGCCTTTGAGGGCAACACGGCGCCCTATCTCCAGTATGTGTACGC
>WTHE01000065.1 GCA_011523315.1 Candidatus Binatota bacterium | reverse complement strand
CAGTTCGACCAGCCGGCACCGGAGCTGGGCGCGCATAACGCCGAGGTGTACGGCCACCTGCTGGGTCTGGCCGACGACCGGCTGCACGCGCTGAAAGACCAGGGAGTTATTTAAGAGAGGAGTCATTTGAGAAAGGAGTCTCACCATGGGTTTGTTCCGACTCTACACCGGCGCCGACGGTCAGTCGCACTTTGAAGACCAGAGTCTGGCCTCACACCCCGAGCTGACCGAGGCGCAAAACGCTGCGCGCATCTTTTTTGCCGAGATGGCTCCAGGCCGGTTTATCGACTGGCATCCGGCGCCGCGTCGGCAGTATGTGATCATTCTGTCCGGCGAGCTGGAAATCGGCCTGGGCGACGGCACCACGCGCCGCTTCGGTCCGGGCGACGCGCGCCTGGTTGAGGACACGACCGGCCAGGGCCACACCACGCGGGCGGTGAGCGACACCCCGGTCGTGACCGCGGTCGTGCCCCTGGGCGATTAGCCAGGCATGACGCCCAGCCTGACCGACATCCGCGCCGCCGCCGACCGCATCCGTCGCCATATCCACCGCACGCCGGTTCTCAGCTGCGCCGGCATCGACCGTCTTGTCGGCGCCCGGCTGTTCTTCAAGTGCGAAAATTTCCAGAAAGTGGGCGCGTTCAAGATACGCGGGGCGACCAACGCGGTCCTGTCGCTCAATGAACGGGCCGCAGCCGCCGGCGTCGCCACCCACTCCTCCGGCAACCACGCTGCGGCTCTGGCCCTGGCTGCCCGGCTGCGGGGCGTGCCCGCCTATGTGGTCATGCCCGACACCGCGCCGCAGGTGAAAAAGGAGGCGGTCGCCGGCTATGGGGCGAAGATCACATTTTGTGCTCCGACGCTTGAAGCCCGCGAAGCCGGGCTGGCCCGGATCGTGGCCGACACCGGCGCGGCGTTTATCCCCCCGTATAACGACGAGCGGATTATCGCCGGACAGGCGACCGCCGCCCTGGAACTGCTCGCCGACATCCCCGACCTCGACCTGATCCTGACCCCGGTCGGCGGGGGCGGCCTGGTCAGCGGAACGGCGCTGACGGTCCGCAGCCTGTCCCCATCCAGCCGGGTGATCGCCGCCGAACCCAGGGGCGCGGACGACGCCTATCGGTCGTTCCGGGCCGGCCATATTATTCCGTCGGTCAATCCCCAGACCATTGCCGACGGGCTGCTGACCTCGCTGGGCGACAAGACCTTCGCCATCATTCGGGACTGTGTGGACGACGTTGTGACGGTCGAGGAGGCCGACATCATCCGGGCCATGCGGCTGATCTGGGAGCGGATGAAAATCATTGTCGAGCCCTCGGCCGCCGTCCCGCTTGGCGCGCTACTGAGCCGCTCGGTCGATGTGCAGGGCAAGCGGGTGGCGATCATCCTGTCGGGCGGCAACGTCGATCTGGCCCGCCTGCCCTTTTCGTGAGCGCTGCGACTAGCGCCTCAGACGCGGGTTGGTTACACTGCGGGCAGCCGTTGTCACTGCAGGAGAAGACAACGACATCAGATTCACACTGAACAGGTCGGCTCGGGGTTCGAGCTGGACAGACTTGACCCTCGCAGCGCGGGTGGTGGGGAGAGGATGGAGGTGGAGTATGGGAAGGAAAGTCTTGAGGTGTTTCAAGCGGGCTGCGGGGGTACGAGAGGCGCGGTACTTACAGCGCTACGGCAGCTTCGCCCTGGCCGTCCTGCTGGCCGGGCTGTGTTCGGCCGGCTGTGCCCGGTACGTTGACCGGCCAATGATCGTCACCGCCTATTCGTCCGACAAGATCAGCACCAACTGGCGGCGGGGACGGATCCTGTTCTGGCGCGCCTATGTCGCCAGCGGTCCCAATAAGGGCAAGCGCAAATATGTGGGCGTCACCTCGAGCGGCACCAAAGCCCGCAAGGGCACGATCGCTGCGGATACGCGCTACTACCCGTACGGCACGGTCATGAAGATCCCCGGCTACGGCAAAGGCGTGGTCGAAGATATCGGCAGCGCGATAAAAGGTCCGAATCGTCTCGACGTCTACTTTCCGACCCGCAAAAAAGCGCTCAAATGGGGACGCCAGAAACTCACCGTCAGTGTCCGCCAGAATGAGTAGGATGAGTAGGATGAGCAAGATGACTGAGCGGGCTCAGCCGTGCAGCCCGGCCCGTATCTTTTCCAGGTAGGGTTTCACATAGGCGTCCGTATACGGCCGCCCGTAGGACAGCAGAAGAAACGCGACCGCCGCACACAGGCAGAGAACGCCCAGCGTCTTGGCGATGAAGCCCAGCTTCCCCTTTGGTCCTGACGAAGAGCGGTAGCGGTATACCAGATTCGGCACGACGCGGCTCTTCCGCTGCCGCCACAGCGAGCCATCAGCTAGGTGGGGGTCGGGCCTGCTGACCAGTGGGTTGTCTCGCCGGGTCGGCATCGTTCGTACCAATCGCGGTTCATGAGCCGAGTTTCCCTCCGCCCCGGCTCACTGGGTCGGCACGTCAAAGCGAAACAGGCTGACCGCGTTGTCGTAAGTCAGCTGGCGCCGCTCGTGGTCGGGTACGCCGGCAAACATGCTGTCCAGAAACTCCATCGACTTGGGCCAGGTCGATTCCGAGTGGGGAAAGTCGTTGCCCCACAGCATGTTGTCAAGACCGATGCGGCGGCGCAGCTCAACCCCGACCTCGTCTTCCTGAAAGACGGCAAACATATTGCGGTACCAGTAGTCGCTCGGCATGAAGCCGTCCTTGGACTTGTAGTTGGCGTACACCGGACGGTTGACATAGGTGAAGTCCATCTGTTTGAGCCAGTGCGGCGCCCACGAAATCTCGTGCTCGACCGAGCCGATCTTAATCCGTGGATAGCGCTCACACACGCCGGCGAAGATGATGTCGGTCAGGGCGTAGCGCACCCAGTAGTCCTGGGTCGGCCGCAGACCGGCCGGGGTGAAGGTCGAAAAGCTGAACGAAATCTCACACCCCGGTACATTGGCCCGCTGGGTGGCCAGGTGGAACAGCAGCGGCATCTGGTACTCCTGGGCGGCCGCCCACAGTGGCTCGTACACGGGGTCGCGGTACGGCTGTCCCGGCAGCGGCGCGACCGGGATGAAGGCCCCGGCCAGCCCCAGCTCGGCACACCGTTTGAGTTCCGCCCCGGCCGCCTGGGGATCGTCGACATTAATCATACCGATGCCCCGCAGCCGTCCGGGATTGGCTCGACAGAAATCGGCAATCCAGCTGTTGTAGGCGTAACAAATCCCCGACAGCAGCTCGGTGTCTTCCAGGTGGTACCAGAACAGGCCCTGGCTGGGCTGGAGCACCGCGCCCCAAATCCCGTCCATCTCAAGCTCGGCCAGCATGGCCTGGGGCTGGTAGGCACCCTCTCTGACATCTTCCCAAATACTGACAAAATCCAGGCTGCTGGCATCCTCAAAGCGACGCCCGGCCTGGGTGACGGCGCCGAGCGTGGCGACCTGCACATCGCCAAGGAACCACGCGTCGGCCTCCTTGCCGTCCACGGTCGTATAGCGTTTGATCAGCGGCGCCCGGTCCAGCAGCCTGGCCGGCATACCCTGGGTGTACAGATCGGGGGGCTCGACAATATGCGAATCGCTCGAAATCACCGTCGGCTGGCTCATGCATCCCTCCTCATCGGTCTGCAAAGGCCATACCACGCCCCCGGACGCGACACAAGAAAAGGCCGGCCACGCTTGCATTCCGGCCCGTTTTGGGACACATCAAGGGGCGCATAGGGAGGAGGCCGCATGCAGCTGTACGATCATTCACTGTCGCCGAACTGTCGCAAGGTGCGTGTCTATTGTGCCGAAAAGGGCATGCAGTTGGCGCTGCGGCCGGTTGACCTGCTGGGCGGCGAGCAACGCGGTCCGGAGTTTCTGCAACGCAATCCGTTTGGCGCTATCCCAATCCTTGAACTTGACGACGGCACGGTCATCCCGGAATCCTTGACCATCATCGAATATCTCGAAGAACTCCACCCCACGCCCCCGCTGCTGGGCCACGATCCCCTCAGCCGGGCCCTGGTCCGCGCCTGGGAACGGCGGGCAGAACTGGGGGTGATTCTCCAGGGCACGCGGCGTTTTCTGCACTCCAGCCCGTATTTTGCGGCGCGCGGGGTCGAGCAGAATCCCAAGGTGGTGGAGGAGGCCGGCGGCGTGCTCAGAGGCCGCCTCAGCCTGTTCGATGCGCATCTCCAGCACTCCGAGTGGCTGACGGAGAATTTTTCGCTGGCCGACATCAGCCTGATGGTCGGCATCGACTTTATTGGCCAGTCGGACTTTCAGCTCGACCCGGCCTGGACGCACCTGACCCGCTGGTACGAAACGATGCAGCAGCGGCCGAGTGCCGAGGCCTGAGAGCGGTGGACCAGGCACGCAGTATTTTTCTTAAGGTGTACAGACGCATTAAGATTCACCCCACCAGCCGAAATCCTACTGTGGCGAAGTGGTGATCAAACGCGAAGGCGAACCGTATACCCCTCTGCGACATCAGGACGAAGCTCGTCGCATCAACTGCGGAGAGCTTATGAAGGTCGCGACGCGTGAAGTACCGCCACGCCTCCCGCATATCATTATTGGAGCAGGCAAGCACACAGAAGTCGTTGATTGTCTCTAATGAGTCTTTCCAGGCGAGTGCAACATCACGCCGCGCGTTTCTATCGAGAAACGTAAAGGTCTCCAGGATCACCGGCACGGACGTGTGAATGCGGGCGTGATTGTTGGTGATCTCGTCCCAAGCCTCAACCGCTCTGGCGTGCAGTGGGTCGCGCGTGAGCGCCAATGCGATCCAGGCGCCGGTATCGACAAACACCGCTTCACGGGCTCGCATCAGCGTTCTTCATAGATCGCGTCGTGGTCGATGGAGGTTCGACTTGGCGTCCCGTCCCACAGCGCGACCGGCCCATCGGGGGTTTGGCGCAGCCACACACGACGAATTGCTTCACGCACCAGATCGGCAACACTGCGACCCGAGCGTCGGGCGGTTTTCCGAAGCGCCTCCAGGTCTTCGTGCGGTAGATACACTTGCGTCTTGACCATGTACGTCAGGCTAGAAGCTATTCTGACATATGTCAATGCTGACACAGTACAACTTGACACGTTTAATATTTTCATTATATTGGAAATATGAAAAATAATGACGCAGTCAGCATCCTGTCCGCCCTGGCCCAGGAAACCCGGCTCGACATCTTCCGCCTGCTGGTTCGGGCCGGCAACGCGGGCTTGGCCGCAGGCGCTATCGGACAGGCCCTGGGCATTCCGGCCGCGACCCTGTCGTTCCACCTCAAGGAACTCAAACACGCCGACACAGTCTCATGCCGACGTGAGGGTCGCTCGCTTATCTACAGTGCCAACTTTGCAACGATGAACGCCCTAGTCGCGTTCCTGACCGAAAACTGCTGCCAAGGTGTGGCAGCCGAAGAAGCCTCTCAGCCGGTGTGCTGTTGAGGTTAGAGAGGGAAAGGAGAAGACCATGCGATTCCAACTCGCCCTGAACGTCCGCAATCTTGATGAGGCCATTCCGTACTACTCCAAGCTGCTGGGCGCGCCGGTCAACAAACGCAAACCCGGCTATGCCAATTTTGCGGTGGACTCGCCCCCGATCAAACTCGTCCTGCTCGAAAACCCGAACGCCACCGAGCGGCTCAACCACGTCGGTTTTGAGATGGACACAGATGAGGTCGAAGACACGCTGACCCGCCTGGAACCCCAGGGCCTGGCCGACGAGGTCATTCGGGACGAGACCTGCTGCTACGCCAACAAGAGCACGGTCTACTCCACAGACCCCGAGGGCCTGTTGTGGGAGTTCTACAAGTTTCACGGCGATACCGAGGTCTTCCGGGCGTCGCCCCGGCGTGAAAAACCAGCCGCCAAGCCCAAACCGTCCGCGACCTGTTGTCGCTAAAGGCTCCCGTCATGGCACAGGCACGCTCGGCAACCGTCAGCCCGCCCCGGCCCTCAAGCCGGGACATGTCCGTCTTTGAACGCTACCTCAGCCTGTGGGTCGGCCTGTGCATTCTCGGCGGTATCGGCCTGGGCCAGACCGTTCCCGGTCTGGCAACCGCCCTGGACGGTATGGCGCTGTATGTCGGCGACGCTCCGGTGGTTTCGATTCCGATTGCGGTGTGTCTGTTCTTCATGATGTATCCGATCATGGTCAAGATCGACTTCGCCAAGGTCGCCACAGCCAGCCGCAACGCCAAGCCGGTCGGCCTGACCCTGTTTGTCAACTGGGCGATCAAGCCGTTCAGCATGTACGCCATTGCCGCCCTGTGCCTGGGCGGTCTGTTTCAGACTTTTATTGGCCCGGAGGCAATCGACTATGTGAAGATGCCGCTCGGCCTGTCACTCCCGGTCGGCAGCGCATACGGGGCCGGAGAGGTGGTGCTGGTTGACGGGGTCAAGATGCTGGCCGTGCCGCTGTGGCGGAGCTATCTGGCCGGCTGCATTCTTCTGGGCGTGGCGCCGTGCACGGCCATGGTGCTGGTGTGGGGCTATCTGGCCCAGGGCAATAGCGGGCTGACCCTGGTCATGGTCGCCCTGAACTCGCTCACCATGCTGGTGCTGTACGGCGTGCTGGGCGGGTTTTTGCTGGGCATCGGCCGGCTGCCGGTGCCGTGGCAGGCGCTGATGCTGTCCATCGGCGTGTATGTCGTCCTGCCGCTGCTGGCCGGATATTTTTCCAGAGACTGGCTCATACGGGCCAAGGGAGAAGCCTGGTTCACGGAGCGCTTTCTGCCCCTGCTCACGCCCGTTACCATCCTGGCCCTGCTGTTGACCCTGGTCGTGCTGTTTTCGCTCAAGGGCGAGGTCATCGTGGCCAATCCGCTCACCATTGTGTGGATTGCCATTCCGCTGTTCATTCAGACCGTGCTTATTTTCGGCCTGACCTATGGGCTGGCCAGGTTGCTGAAGTTCTCCTACCAGGATGCCGCGCCGTCGGCCCTGATCGGCGCCTCAAACCACTTCGAGGTTGCCATTGCCACGGCCACCATGCTGTTCGGACTGTCGTCCGCCGCAGCCCTGGCCACGGTTGTCGGGGTCTTGATCGAGGTGCCGGTCATGCTGCTGCTGGTCCGTGTCTGCCAGCGCACCCAGGGCTGGTTTGCCTTGTCGGCTGTCGCGCCGGCCGGCGCCCAGCGGTCCGCAGGCTACGATCTGCCAGAACCGGACTGACACGGCGAACGCTGGCAGACGGGTGCGGCTGGAGTCAGGACTCGAAACGGGCGGCGACATTCCGGGCAAATTCCGCCACCAGCCGATCCGCCTTGCGACGGATCACCGCCTGGCCGAACTCGCCCAGCTTGCCCATCAGCCGCACCTCCGACACGATCCGCAGCTCGGTTGCGTCGGTTTCGGTCTCGTCCAGCGTCATGCACACCGTGAGGAAGACCCCTCCCCCAACCCGCCGGTCCCTGGCCTCGGCCTGCGATACGATCCGCCACGCGGGTCGATTCTTCTCCTGGACCGTCATCACTCCCTGTAAACGTAGCCCGATAGGACCGACCTTGACCCGCAGCTGGCCGGTGTACTGTTCGCCCGTGCCGTCGTGTTTGACCGCCAGCCGCTCCGCCCCGGGCACGCAGCCGGCCATGTCCGGGACGTTCATCAAAAAATCCCACAGCCGGTCTCGGGCGACCGCCAGCCTGCACCGCTGCTCAAACTTCATTCCTGCTCCCGCCCGGCGCGGGCTCGTCCCAGCGCGTGGTCGAGCGCCCGTTGGACGAACACCACGGCCATGTCCCGCTTGTAGTCGGCCGAGCCACGGAAATCGTCGCTTGGATCGACCGCCTCGGCCACCAGTGCGGCGGCATCACGGATGACAGTCGGCGTCGGCGGCTGTCCCTGTAGGGCGGCTTCAACCGCGTTGGCGCGCAGCGGCGTGGCGCCGGCCGCGCCCAGGGCGACCCGGGCCTGGACGATACGGTCGGCGTCGAGCGTCAACCGAGCGGCCACCGCGACCGTGGCGTAATCGTCCTGGGTCTGGGGCAGAAACTTGAGGAAGCTGGCGCCCGAGTTGGCGGGTGGACGGGGGACGATGACGGCGGTGACCATCTCGTCCGGCTCCAGGACGGTTTCGTAATAATCGACAAAAAACTCCTCAATGCCGACCTCCCGCTGGCCGTGGCTGGAGCGCAGGCCCACCCGCGCGTCAAGCACCATCAGGCTGGGAGGCGGATCCTGGTTGGGGTCGGCATGGGCCAGGGCGCCGCCCAGGGTCGCCACGCTGCGGATGCGGATACTGGCAACGCGCTCAAAGGTTTCAGCCAGCACAGGCACGGCGGTCCGTACCAGCGGCGAAGCTTCGAGGGCGCGGTGGGTACACAGGGCACCGAGCCGCACGGCCTGAGCCGAGCCGGTCGGACCGGTCTGGTCGATCTGGCCGATCTCGGCCAACCCCTCAGTCCGGCCCAGCCGGCGCAGACCGATCAGATACGCCGGCTGGACCAGACGCTGTTTCATCAGATTGACCAGCCCAGTGCCGCCGGCAATGAGCTTGGCCTCGTCGCCGTAGCGAGCCAAGGCGTCGAGCGCCTCCTCAAGCGTTGCGGGTTCGATATATTCAAAAGGACTCACGCCGACACCTTGCCCTCGGCCACCGCCTGGATCGACTCGATAATTTTGTAATAGCCGGTGCAGCGACACAGGTTGCCCATCATCCACGACCGGATCTCTTCGACCGAGGGGTGCGGGTTCGTATCCAACAGGGCTTTGGCAGCCATGATCTGCCCCGAGGTGCAGATGCCGCACTGAAAGCCGCCGTATTCGAGAAAGGCGCGCTGGAGCGGATGCAACCGGTCGCCCTCGGCCAGCCCCTCAATCGTGACGAGCCGGCAGTCGGCAACCGACACCGCCAGGCTCAGACACGCGCTGACCGGTTGGCCGTCAACCAGCACCGTACACGCCCCGCATACGCCCACGCTACAACCCTCTTTCGTGCCGGTCAGGCCGAGGTCGTCGCGCAGAAAGTCGATCAGCAGCCGGTTATCGGCCACCTCACGGCTGACCGGCTCACCGTTCACCCACAGATGCAGCGTTTTCATGGTGCAGTATCCTCGTCCGTCCGGGCGGCTCGACGCTGCAAGCCGCGGTAGACTTTCTCGGCCGTCACCGGCAGATCGTTCAGACGCACCCCAACCGCGTCAAACACAGCGTTGGCGATGGCCGCCGGAACGGCGACGTTGCTGTGCTCGCCAACCGCCTTGCCGGCATACGGCGCCGGACCGGACCGGCGCTCTCGGAGATTGTCAGCCAGGCCTGTCCGGTC
>WTHE01000652.1 GCA_011523315.1 Candidatus Binatota bacterium | reverse complement strand
CCGCCGCGCAGCGACCGCCGGCCGCCGGCCTTGAGGGTGCTCAGGTACTCGCGTTCTTTGCGGTCGATAAACACCACGTTATCGCCGGCTTGGAGGAGGGAGCGGGGGGAAGGCATGGGGGAATGATGAAGTATGAATGCTGAACGATGAATGAAGAAGTGGTGCCCGTATTGGTCTAGGCGACGCTGCGCTCCTGCTTGCGTTTGACTTCCTGAAGCAGACGGCAGAAGGCGCACACCGGGGTGAAGGATGGCATGCCGCACTCCGCGCAGGTCTGGGGCGGACTGTCGTTCGCAGCGGCAAAGGCTGGCTGGGCCGAGCGCAGAAACTCCTGGACAAAGTTGAGCTTGGTGCCCGGCATTGTGGCTTCGAGGCGGTTGAGCGTGTCTTTATAGTGCAGCTGGGTTGCGCCGACGCTGTTGGGACACTCGTCAATCACATAGTCGATGCCGCGAAAAAAGGCGTAGGCCGCCGACTCCAACTCGCCCAGTCGGTACAGCGGGCGGACCTTGCGGACGAACTTGGGGTGGCTCGGTTCCAGAACCGGGGTTTGGCGGGCCAGATACTCGGTCTGCCAGTGCAGGACGTTGCCCAGCAGGCGGGCGGCCTCGTCGTCGAGGTTGTGACCGGTGGCCAGGACCGAGAAGCCGCCCTCAAGCGCGGCCCGGTCGAAGAAGTGGCGCTTCATCATGCCGCACGCCGCACACGGCACCCGGTTGGTGAATTGCGCCGCAACAGGCACCGCCACCGCGTCTTCGGACAGCTCGACGACCCGTAGCGACGCCCCACGCTGGCGGGCGAAGGCCTCGGCTTTGTGTTGGGATTGCTCCGAATAGTCGCCAATGCCCAGGGCCAGGTATACGCCTTCGGTCTGATAGCCGAGGGTCAGCAGCACGTCCCACAGCGCCAGGCTGTCCTTGCCGCCCGACACGGCGACCAGAATCCGATCCTGAGGGGTGAACATGCGCTGTTTATGAATGGCCCGCTCGACCTGACGCTGGAAGTACAGCACAAAGCACGAGCGGCAGAAGGCTGCGTTATGTGAGCGGAGCTGGATTTCAGCCCGCTCCCCACAGCGTTTACACTTCATACGCCCCCCGAAATAACCGACCGAATCTCGATTTCATCGTCTTCCTGAATCAGGTCCTCATCTATCAACAACGCCGTGCCGCGAATCACCATGACCGTGCCCGGGATCAGATCCAGCTTATTCAGCAGGGCGGCCACACGCATGCGCTTTGGAAATGTCACAGTCTGGTTTTGCGGCAGGAGGGTAACCCGCATTGCGCTAACCTACCACGCCCCCCTCGGCTCGACAAGAACTCTTGACAGTCCTCAGCCTCATCCCATATGAGAAGAGGTTCATCCACCCGCCCGTTTCTGCCTTTTTATACTGTCGATCCTGGCCGTCGGCCCATGTGGAGGAGGACGCGTATGCCGCGAGCGAGTAAAAAAGAGAAAGTCCGCAAGGACGTGGTCCTGTTCGACGATGACGAGCACTCGGACGAGGCTGCCGAAGAGGAACTCCCCAAAGACGAGGCCGGGCGGCTCAAGATCAAGCGGCGCTATGAAGAACTGCTCGGGATTCGGGTCGAGAAGCTCAAGGGTCGGGTTCTCAACCGGGAACGCATCAATAAGACGATTGAGGGCATTTATTTCATCTGCCTCGACTGCAAGAAGATCTGCCATAACCTCGACGAGGGACTCGTCGAAGATCCCAATAATGTCGCCAACCTGTGTGCGCCCTGCGCCAAAAGTCGGGAAAAAACCAGGAAAAAAGGCCAAGCGGCCGCCTAGCGCGATCCATTCTCCTTGGGTTGGAAATCCTGCCCGGCCGGACTGAAGAGCCGCACGCTTTGCCCGGTCTCGGGATGCACGAAGCGGAGCGCCTCGGCGTGCAGCGCCAGCCGGCCCGCCCCGGCCGGAGCGCCGTAGTGGGTATCGCCGACCAGCGGATAGCCCAGGCCAGCCAGATGCGCCCGGATTTGGTGACGTACCCCGGTGTGCAGCCGAACGCGGATCAGGCTGTAGCCAGCGCGCGTCTCAAGACAGGTATAGGTGGACATCGCTGCCTGGGCTCGCTGCCGAGGAGCGAGGTCGCGCTCAGCCATGACGACCCGCATACGCTGTCCCCGCCTGCCTGCGGGCATCAGAAAAAAGCGTCTGGTGCCGTCGAGTTCCCGGCCGCTCGGCCGCCCGTGTACCCAGGCCAGATAGTCTTTGATAATCCGGCGGTCCGAGAACTGGGCGCGCAGGGCCGTGTAGGCCGCCGCCGTGCGGGCTGCCAACAGCAATCCCGATGTGGGGGTGTCGAGCCGGTGGACCACACCGGCTTCGAGCGGCGCGCGTGACGACAGGCTGCTCAGCGTGGTTTCCGGGTAATGGGCTGCCAGGTAGTTGGCGACCGTCCGGGTATCGCCGAAGCGCAGGGCAACGCTGGGCAGACCCGGGGGCTTATCGAGGCCGAGGACTGCGCCCTGGGCGTAGACCAGTCGGACGGGTAGTGACGGGCTGGGTCTGAGGCTCAGCCGAACCTGGGCTCGTACGCGGTCGCCGCTGCGAACCCGGCTGCCCTTTTTGCCCGGTCCTCGGTTAAGGCGGACGTGGCCGGCCTTGATAAGAGCGCCAACCGCCCGCCGTGACACGCCCGGTAGCCGACGGACCAGGAAGCTATCGAGACGCAGTAGGTCGTCCTGGGCCGGGACCGTCCATTCGTGCCAGTCTTGCCCGGTCGGCTGGGCTGGATCGTGGCTCGTGGCTCGCATGCTTCGCTTCCACGTCGCCGAGGGACGATACTCAATTCTGGGACAGATGCGTTTTGACCCAGCCCTCAACGCGACGCAGAAACTGCCCAAACGGATTCTCGCCCGGACCGGCTGCAAAGTGAGCCTTGCGCATGTAGTCCAGCGCGCCCGAGTAGTACTCGAAGTTTTTGGCCAGCTCCTCAAACAGCAGAAAGCCGGTCTGATACAACCTCACGTCCAACTCGGATACCTGCTGATAGGCCTGGCGGCCGTGCCGCATATAGGAGTCAAGGGCGTCGAGCTTTTCGACATAGGCGCGAAACAAACCGCTCATGAACAGCGTATAATCTCCCAGGTGTTTGCGCACCGCACGCTCACGCCAGAGACCCGTCGAGGTGTCCTGGCCGGCTCCGGCGTCCGTCTGCGGCACGGGCTGGTCGGCCAGGGTTTCGGCCACGCTGTCCAGCTGACGGACGCTTGGAGTGTCCAGCCGGTACAGCCGGTCGGTTTGGGCAAAATTGGTCAAGACCTCGGCCACATAGGTGACGACCGCCCGGTCTCCCACGCCCAGCTCCCCAAAGCTGCGCTGGGTATAGCGCAGGAAAAAGCGGTACAGCTGGGCGGTATCGGCCCGAATCAGGCCGGCAGACTGGGGTGAGAGCGGATGCGGCTTGCCCATGGCCGGAAAGTATACTAGCTAGGGGAAAGGAATAGAAGGACGAGTGCTGAGTCGCGCCGAACAGCCCGCATCCGGACAGGAGGCTCCCATGAGCAGGCGCAGGTGTCCCCAAGGCTTTTCTTTTTCCTTCCTCGGGCCAGCGCTCAGTTCTGGTGTGCGGTGTGTGGTGTTGGGCGGCCTGCTGAGTTTGCCGCTCAGCGCCTGCCACGCGGCCGATGGTACCGAGCCGGCCATGGTCCAGGTCACGGTCAAGCGGATCGGCTTTGACCCCATCTCCCGCTCGCCGGTCGTCCTCCTGCTGGACGAGGCTCAGACCCGGATGATGCCGATCTGGGTCGGCGCGGCTGAGGCCCGGGCGATTGAACTTGAGCTGCGCGGACACCCCGTCTCGCGGCCGCTGACCCACGATCTGCTGAAGAACATCCTGGTGCAGGTTGGCGTCGATTTCGACAAAGTGGTTGTCAGCGAGCTGAAAGACAGCACCTACTACGCCCGTATCCATCTGACCACGGCCGGTCAGCCGCTTGAGGTTGACAGCCGTCCCAGCGATGCGATTGCCCTGGCGCTGCGTTTCGAGCGGCCGATTTTTGTTGCCCGCAGCCTGCTTGAGACAGCCCTGCCGGTTGACCCGGAGCGGCCGCAAAGCGCGGCCGTGGACGATCCGAGGAACGTGCGCAGCCATGGGGTGACCGTCCAGAACATCAGTGAGGAGTTGGCCCGTGCGTTCCGGCTGCCGGACACCCACGGCGTCCTGGTCGCCGATGTTGAGACGAGTACGACCGCTCAGGGGCATCTGCGTCGTGGCGACATCATTTTGACTATCGCCGGCAAGACGGTCAGGAACATCAGGGATTTCCAGACCACGATGGGAGAAGAGCACGGCCAGGATGTCTCCATGCAGGTCCACCGTGACGGCCAAATCCTGGGTGTCGTTGTGCCGACTCCCGTGCCCTAGACCGCCCACCCACACCGCGCCACCACGAAAGCGAGGATGGTATGTCGAGCGTATTAGAGGACAAGGAAGCGATCCGCGATCTACTGACCAGATATTGTCTCCATATTGACGCCGGCCGCTATGAGGAGTGGGTTGGCTGCTTTACCTCGGACGGGGTGTTCGACAGTCCGATTCTGGGTCGCTGGCAGGGCGCGGACAAGCTGCGGCAGTTCACCCAGCGCTACCGGGAGTGGACCGGGGCGCACCAGCCGCGTCACTGTGTGATGAACGTGTTGATCGAGGTCGAGGGCGAGCGGGCCAGCGCCGAGTGTTACCTGCTGATGACCCACGCCGCAGAGGGCAAGACCGAGCTGGTCATCTCCGGCCGCTACGAGGATCGCATCGAGAAGATTGACGGGCAGTGGCTGTTCAAGGAACGCAAGGTCCTGCCCGATACGCGTCCTGCGGTCTGAGCCGGCGGCTAGAAGAACTGCTCAAACTGGCGCGCCTGTGACGGCAGCTGCTGGCGCGCCGCTTCGAGCCGTTGGCGGCGGGCAGCGTCTTCTTCGGCTTCGGCCTGTTCGATCAGATCGCCGGCGTCCTCAGGCTGCTCAAGCCGCCAGTGATGGGCCAGGCCGTCTCGTCCGGCGTACCACACCGACTGGCCGCCAAGGGCCAGTTGGGTCGTCTGGCCACGCCAGATCAGCCAGCGACGATCATAGCCCCAGTCGATCAGGCTGGACCGGCTGTAGGGGTCAGACCGGCTCTCGGCCAAGGGCAGGATCTCCTGGGCTGACCATACGGCGCCGATACCGTGCGGTCGGCCATATTTGTCGGCTACCGCAAGCCGCACCGGAGCGTTATAGGTCAGCTCGCGCAGCACCAGGTCGGCTTCGGTGATCGTATGCTGGACCGTCCACGGCACCATCTCGATGCCAACCGCGTACAGCCCAAAGCCCCGGACAAACAAAAAGCTGACCGCGCGATCCTGCCAGCGGGCGACCAGTTCGGTCCGGCTATTGGTTCGAACCACATGGCTGCGGCGCAGGTCTCCGGCCGGACTGCGGTCGAGCTGGGCCAGCTCTCGGACCTGCTCAACCGACATCCGCCAGCTTGCGCCCAGCGGCGGCTGCGGTTCGGGCACAGTCTCTGCTACGGTCAGGCTGGCCAGCAGCACAGGCAGGACCAGACCCATCAGGCAACGCCACACCGTCCTAGCTCCCGTCAGCTCCCGACCGGTGTGGCGACTCAGGCAACTTTGGCGATCAGGCCGGCGTGCTCGTCGAGGATGGGCAGCATTTTCTCCTTTTCCACCGGCGGCACGAAAAAGATGGCCCGCTCCACACCCATGTCCTGGTACTCCTTGAGGGTATCTTCTTCGTTGGGGGCGCCCAGGAGCGAAATGGAGATGCTCTCGGGCTTGCGGCCGGCCTTGCGGGCGCGGTCGTGCAGGTCGGCGATAATGCCCGGAATGTCTTTATAGCGGCGGGCGTTGGGGATCCAGCCGTCGCAGTAGCGCACCACCCGGTCGAGGCCGTTGGACGTGTGCGAGCCCAGCACGATGGGCGGATTGGGCTGCTGAACCGGCTTGGGATAGCTCCAGATCGGATCAAAATCGACAAACTCGCCGTGATACTCGGCCGCTTCCTTGGTCCAGATTTCCTTCATCGCCTCGATCTTTTCGCGCAACACCTTCCAGCGTTTCTTGAACGGCGTGCCGTGGTTCTCCATCTCTTCGGCGTTCCAGCCCCCGCCGATGCCGAAGATCAGGCGCCCGTCGGACAGCTGATCGACCGAGGCGACCTCTTTGGCCATGGTAATGGGGTCGCGTTCCATGGCCAGGCAGATCCCGCTGCCGACCTTGATAGTGCTGGTCACGGCGGCCGCAGCCATCAGGGCGACGAACAGGTCGTGGGTGTGCGAGTACTCCTGGGGCAGGTCCCCGCCGCCGGGAAACGGCGATTTGCGGCTGGTCGGAATATGGGTATGCTCCGGAAACCAGACCGACTCAAAGCCCCGCTCTTCGCAGGCCACGGCCAACTCATCCGGGCGGATCGCATAATCGGTGGCAAACATTTCAATCCCGAGTTTCATCGTGTCCTCCTTATGCCGTGTGGTGATGCTCGCGCCTCTCATGGCAGCTGGCCGGCTCAAAGTCAAGAAAGACGGCCGCCGCCTCGCCTGGGAATTGCCGCCGCCGCGCTTGTGGTATAGATGAGCCGAGACCGACTCAACACGAGAGGAGCAGCGGATGCACGACCTCAAGTTTGGCATATTCCTACCCACCGGAGACTTTGCGGCCGCCAAGAAGGCGGCCCTGCGGGCCGAGAGCGAGGGCTTTTATTCGGTGTCGATCAACGACCATTTTTTCACCCCGCTGGGGCCCCCCCAAACCCCCCAGCTGGAGAGCATGACCACCCTGACTGCGGTGGCGGCGGTGACCGAACGCATCCGTCTGGTGCCGACGGTGGTAGCCGCCTCGTTTCGCAGCCCGCCGATGCTGGCCAAGATTACCTCGACCCTCGACCAGGTCAGTCAGGGCCGCCTGACGCTCGGCCTGGGCGCGGGCTGGAAGCAGGACGAGTACGAGGCGCACGGCTACCCGTATCCCTCCAACGCTGAACGCCTGGAGCAGTTGGCCGAGACCGTACAGGTGCTCAAGGCCATGTGGACCCAGGCCGAGCCCACGTTTGCAGGCCGCCGCTTTTCGATTCGGAAAGCCTACAACAACCCGCGTCCGGTCCAGCAACCCCACCCGCCGCTGATGCTCGGCGGCTCGGGCAGCGGTCTGCTCAAAATCGCCGCAGCCGAAGCCGACCTGCTGAATATCATTCCGCCGATCTTCAACGGCAAGGATTTCGTGAACGACCCGGTGATGACCGTCAAGTTCGACACCCCGTATCTGAAACGCCGCCTCGACATGTTGCACGGCTGTCTGGAAGCGGCCGGACGTGAGCCGCAGGACCTCGAGCTGAGCGCCCTGCTGATGGTCCACCTGAGCCGTGATGCGGCCGACCCGGCCCTGGCAAAAACCGCGACCCGCTTAGGTTTTCCTGATGTCGATACGGCGCTCCGCTCGCCCCTGCTGCTGATGGGCACGCCGGACAAGGCCAAGCACGACCTCCAGACCCGGATTGAGGAGCTGGGCTTCAGCTACCATATCGTCATCCCGGCCTCGGCCGAGTCTCATGAGCTGTTTGTCAAGGAGGTCATGCCCGCGTTTGTGGGCTGAGCCGTGCTGGCTCACTCGTCCGTCTGCGGCTGGCTGTCGAAGACGAGCCGACCGGCGGCCTCCTGGGCGTCGATGCGGGCCTGGAGTTCGGGGGAGAGGACAATTGTGCGCTCGGTCGGGAACTTCCCGACATCCAGGGCCGGCCGCAGGCAGAACTCGTCCGGCGTGTTGATCCCAGCCTGGCTCTTGACCTCGTCGATAAACCACACCCGGCGCATGAAGTCCGGGTTGAAATAGGTCTGGCGGTCCTCGTCCGTCCACGCCCGCACCCGATGCCCGTCGTGGGCCGAGTAGGTCAGCAGGTCGATCGTCATATCCCAGTACACATCGATCAGCATGCCGTAGCCGTGCTCGCCCAGGGCCGGGTTGAGCAGGTCGGCAATCCGGGTCTCAATGAAGATCAGCCTGCCCTCGGGGTCATACTCCTCAATCCGCAGCGGGTAGAAAAAATGCTTGTCGAGCCAGTACACGATCTTGGGCGCGTAATAGTTCGGCAGCCAGTCCTCACGCGCCCGGGCTTCGACCACATAGCACTCCACGCCGCCGTCCGGGGTGTAGAAGGGGTAGCCGTCGCCCATCATCTTGAGCTGCGGGGTGGGGATTTCATGAAAGCTGTTGGTGTCGTCGGCCAGGATGATGGTCTGGCGGGTGTGCGGAAAACGGACCGTCTCGAACAGTACGTCGGTGCCCAGAATGCGCCACGACCACTCCCAACTGTCGCGTCCAAACCCGTCGTCAAAGGTAAACGCCATATTGGGAAAGCGGTCGGCCCGCCGGGGTTGGGGCTGGCGGCGCACCCGGCACAACGAGGGGGTGTAGATGAACATGTCGATCTTCTTGGTGAAATCCTTATCGACCCGGTAGCGCAGCGACAGGTTCTGGCTGCCGTAGCGCTGAGCCGGGCCTGAGTACTGACCCAGCGAGGTCACAAAGTGCTCGCCCGGCTTGGTGTGGTACAGCTCGCCAACCAACCCCTCGGGCTCACGGTGGGCGACCAGGACCACCACATTGCTCTGCTCCAACAGGTGGCCCCAGCTGTTGATCGAGGCGATCACGTCGGCGTGGACGCACGACCAGCGCGGCGAGTGCGGAAATTCGCTGGCCCGATAGCCCATCTCCTCGGCCGTGTACGGGGGCTGAAACGGATACGTCTCGGCCGGCAGATACGGAATCTCCGGGTGCCGGGGGGTCTGGGCTGAGAGGTCGATGCGGACGATCTCATCCGCCGACAGCTCGGCGACCGTCTTCCAGGTCTTGGGAGAGGACTCGGCCTGGGGTTCTGCCTTAACCTGCCGGGCCTCGGCAAACAGGCACAGACTCAGGAAAAACGCACTGAGCGTGAAGCGTCTGAACGTGGCAAACGTCATTGGCCGCCTCCTCACATGGACACACGCCCCTCATGGCAGCTCGCCCAGCCAAAGTCAAGAAAATCGCTAAGCCTGTTCCCTTGTCCTCCGCCGGGCGGACGGGCTAGAGTCCACGAACAGGGCAAGGAAAAAAGGAGTGTCATCCATGCGGCATTTAGAGCTTGGGGTTTTTGCGCCCACGGTCGGCTGCATGCCCCCGGCCGCCAGTCGGTCTTTTTGCCTGGTTTCGTCTGCCGAACAGCGCACGGATATCACCTTCGACTACAACCGGCAGGTCGCCGAGCTTCTGGACCGGGCGGGGCTGGAAC
>WTHE01000639.1:5483-9306 GCA_011523315.1 Candidatus Binatota bacterium | reverse complement strand
GCATCATATCGTTTATTGAAGTCGGTAATCAGTTCCTTCATCAGGCGGGTTTCTTCGAGGTGTTGCTTTTGGAGAAAGTAGCAAAAGGACAGGATAGTCCCTCCTACCACGAGCATGGCTCTCCAGGCTCCCTCCGCCTCCTTCCCCCCTTGAACAAGCCACCAAACGATACCGACACTCAAGACGATGCCCAAGCCGACGACCAGGAGCAGGAGCAAGAAACTGTGTTGGAAGAGCCAAAATTTGACGGCATATCTCATCAACCATTCCCTCTCGTGGTTAGGATTGCAGACCCGTGCGGTGACGGAAGTCCTGAATAGCGCGGCTGGAACCATCAAGCCGGACTATGCCGCTTCTGTCTCCCACAGTAATGTGTACAACCCGCCCCTGGGCCAAGGCTGGGAGCAAGCGGAGAGCAAGGGCCGTGTCTTGGGTATAGGCACTTGAAGTCTACGCATCCCACAAAGCATCGCGGCTGATCGTCTGACCACTGTCAATGCGGATGGTCATAGACATCTGAGCCCCGCCGTGGGCCTGATACCCTATCCCGACCATGACAGTGAGCGTCCCGAGTGCCTGGGCAACCCCGATGATGGTTTCGTCCGTAGAACAGGCGACGAGATAGCGCGCGCCATCGGGCTCAGGGAGGGTGACCGTCTGGCAGTTGCCATAGGTCTTCATGTTCTGAGTCTGAGCCCAGGCCGGGTCAAGCAACCCGACCAAGGCGAACAGGGCAATCAAGAATAAGCGGTGCATCGTGACTCCCTTTCCTACTCCTCGCAAGTAGATCAAGTCTACAGACTCGCTGTTCATGACCCAGAGGACCGGTTCTGCCAGTTTGGTGCAGCCATGAGTCCCCCTAGCGGCGCTCGGCGGCGGGCCGTTTCTTCTTGCGGCCCCTCCGTGTCGGTTTCTGGCGTGGCGGCGGGGTGGTCACCACCTTCTTAGCGAGCTGTTCAAAGCGGATGACGGCCTCGGGACCTGCGTGGTAGTCTTCGGGGTCTACGGGTGTCTTCTTCATGCGGGGAGACGTAGCATGAAGGCGCGGGATTAGTCAAGTATGTTATTACCCTAATTAGGACACTCGGACTTTCAAGTTAGGACACGGGCGATTGAAAATAGGACACTCCCGAGCAGTCCTGCCCCAGGCCAGCTCATTTACCCATCAGCATCTTTTTCGCCACTTCAACGAGAATCTGTTTGAACACAGCGAAGCTGGCCTCACCTCCTTTGCTCTTCGCTTCCTCCCATACCCTCGGATCACTCGCATCCGCTATAAACTCGTGCCCTTCCCACGTTAGACGGAGATCGTAGAAGTCTTCCCCTCCAAAAGAACTGGAAAATCCCGCCTCAACCAACCTTGCTTCTCTCAGCAGCCTTACATGCACGACGAGTTTTTCGTTAGACCATTGTAAGTCCGGGAACTGCTCAGACAGCCCACGACGGAAGTCACTCGACTGTAAGTATTCATCCTCATGGTTTTCAGCAATGAGAAAGATTGCTCTCACCAAGTCCATGTCTCGTTTCATTGGCGTTCCTCCGTCACAACATCACTGGTTTTACACTGCCGGCCCGCCCAATCCAACTTAGGACACTCCCCGTTCAACTTCGGACATGGGTGCTGAAATTAGGACAGCACCGTCCGGTCTGACGAGATTGACCCACCGGGCGCCCGGGGGAAGAATGAGAGCCATGCCGCGTCAAACCAGCCTCGTCGTGCTGGGGCTGTGCCTCCTGGCCACACCCGGCCTGGCCCAAGTCGGCGCGGCCCTGTTCCCCGGCATTTCGCCCGCCCCGCTGGTCCGTCTGACCGGGGTGCTTGAGACCGGCTATCAAGCCGGCGGCGCCGGGTTTCCGGTCCTCAGAGTGCGGATCGCGGACAAACGCTGGCGGTTTCGGGTGAGCCGGGTGGAACCCGTCATTCCGGCCTACCGGGCCGAGGAGAAGCTGCGCCGGGTGTCCCCGCTGGGGCTGCGCCTTGTGGCCGAAGAGCGCCTGCTGAACGTCTTGCAGCGGCCGGACATGCGCGAGCGCGCCATCGTGCTGGAGGGCTGGCTGCGGCCGGGGGCGGGAGTATTGTGGCTGGTGTCGGTCGAGGTCGCGGCCGAGCCCTGAGTCATGGCGTCTTCCCGCTTCATGACCGCTCGGCCCGCAAACGCCGGGTGTGCGGCCAGTCGATCTCGTCCTCGGCGTCCAGCACCACGCCGTACTCGGCTCGGGCGGCCTCGACGGACACATAGCCGTCCCGCACGTCCTGGCGGACCAGTTCGGGGTCGCGCTCCAGGGGCGAGTAGAAACCGCCCCCGCCCGGCAAACGCAGGGTGACTTTCTGGTCGGGCAGCAGACGGTACTGAGCCTTGGGATGGGGACGGCTGCCGTCCGATAAGCGGAAATCGCCCAGCTCGCCGTTCTTGCCGCCCCCATAGCCCAGGGCCGGGAATCTGGTGCGGTCATACATGGCCGAGTGAATGACCGGCTCGGACGTGCGAACCGACAAGACCATCTCCTGGCCCAGGCCGCCCCGGTATCGGCCCGGTCCGCCCGAGTCCGGCACCAGGGCCCGCTGTTCCATGAGCAGCGGGGAGACGTTTTCGATGATCTCGGCCGGCACGCCCTGGATGCCGCTGGGAAAGGCGGTGGCCGAGATGCCGTCCTTATCCGGCCGCGCGCCCATGCCGCCGGACGAGAAGAAGACATAGGTAAAGCTTTTGCCGGCCGCGTCCGTGCCGGTGAACTGGGTGATCCAGATATTGGCCGCGCCGTCGGCCAGGACGCGCTCAGGCACCGCCTGTGACAGCGCGCCAAACACGGCGGTGGAAAGAAAATGGCCGATAATATGCCGCCCGCCGACCGGCGCCGGAAACTCGCAGTTCAGGATGCAGCCCGGCGGGGCGCTGATATGAATCGGTCGAAAGCTGCCCTCGTTGTTCGGCACGGCGGGCGAGATGGCGCATTTGAGGGGATAGGTCGTATAGGCCACACAGTAGGCAAACGGGACGTTGATCCCCCGCTCGCACTGGGCCGAGGTGCCGCTGAAATCAACGAACAGGTCTGAGCCGGCGACGCGCACCGCAATCTTGACGACGATTGGCTCGTCAAAGCCGTCCATCCGAATCTCGTGCGCATACGTCCCGTCCGGCAGCTCGCCAATCGCCTCCCGCATGGCCGTTTCCGAGGTATTCAGAATGGCGTCCGACAGGGCATCCAGCCCGCTCAGGTCGGCCTCGTCCATGAACTCCAGAAGCTTGGCTCCACCGACCTCGTTGCTGCCGACCTGGGCCATCAGGTCGCCCTCGACCAGATCGGGCGCCCGTACATTCTGTTTGACCAGCCGGAACAGGTCGTCATTCGGTTGCCCGGCGCGGAAGAGCTTCATGATCGGGACATAAATGCCCTCTTCAAACACCTGGCGGGCGTCGGCGCCCAGCATCCGGCCGCCGACATCGACCGCATGACAGGTGTTGGCAAACAGGGCGACCGGCCGGCCGCGGCGAAAGATCGGGGTCACCACGGTAAAGTCGTTGAGGTGGCCGGAGGTCAGCCACGGATCGTTGCTGATCAGGCTGTCGCCGTCTTCGAGCTGCTGCCACGGGTAGTGGCTCAAAAAGTGACGCACGGCCAGGGCCATGGTGTTGATATGGCCCGGCGTGCCGGTGACAGCCTGGGCGATCATATTGCCCCGAGTGTCAAACACCCCGGCCGACAGGTCGCCGGCCTCACGGACCACGGTGGTAAACGAGGCGTTCTGGAGAGCCGTGGCCTGTTCGTTGACAATCGAGATCAGGCGGTTCCACAGAATCTCTAAAGAAATCGGATCAATAGT
>WTHE01000639.1:0-5383 GCA_011523315.1 Candidatus Binatota bacterium | reverse complement strand
TCCATAGCTTGACGTATTATAGGCCGAGGGCTACCGTTCTGCCACAGGAGACACCATGCAACGCTTCGATAGGCACGGTCGTGCCCCACTTGTGCTGACGACCTTCTCCATTACCGCCCGCTGCCCACGGACCGGCATGCTGGGCGTTGGGGTGTGCACGGCCATTCCTGCGGTGGGCGCCATCTGCCCCTTTGTCAAACCGAGGCTGGGCGCGATTGCCTCGCAGTCCTTCGCCAACCCGTATCTGGGAATTGACGGCCTGGTCCTGCTCGAACAGGGCCATACGGCCCACAGCGCGCTTGACCGACTGATTGCCGCCGACCCGGGTCGGGCGCGGCGGCAGCTGAGCGTAGTGGACGGAGCCGGCAATGCCGCCGCCTTTACCGGCCAGGACTGCATTCCCTGGCACGGCGACCACGTCGGCCCGGGCTATGTGGTGGCGGCCAATATGATGGTCGATGCCACCACCGTCGAGGCCATGGTCGAAGCGTTTGAAGCCAGCCGTGACGAGGCCCTGCCGGAGCGCCTGCTGAGAGCCCTGGAAGCCGGCGATGCCACCGGCGGGGACTACCGCGGTCGCCAGTCGGCCGCCCTGCTGGTGTACGACACCGAGGCATATCCGTCGCACAGCCTGCGGGTGGACGAGCACCGCCAGCCGGTCCCCGAGCTGCGCCGCATCTTTGAAGTATGTCAGCAACAGCTCTACCCGTGGCTGGGTACGCTGCCGACCCGGACCAACCCGCTCGGCACGGCCGACCCCAGCCCGGTCTCGACACTGCGCAAAACGCCGGGGCAGCGCTGACACGTCCGCCCCACTTGCCTCCAGGGGCATGGGCAGGCTAGAAAATCAGGAGCGATTTCACATACGCCACTGAGCAAGGAGGAAGAGTATGCCGTTAGACCCACAAGCCAAAGCATTTCTCGATCAACTGGCCGCCGCCGGCGCGCCGGGCCTGAACGAACTGCCCGTTGACGAAGCGCGACAGGCCATCAAAGGGCTGTTTGCGACCGAAAACCCCGAGTCGGTCTCCAGGGTTGAAGATCGGACCGTGCCGACCGCGAACGGCCCCGTGCCGGTCCGCATCTATGTGCCCGAGGGGCAGGGCCCCTTCCCGGTGCTGGTCTTCTTTCACGGCGGCGGCTGGGTCATCGGCGACCTGGAGACCCACGATCCGACCTGCCGGGCGCTGGCCAACGCGGCCAACTGCATGGTCGTGTCGGTCGATTATCGCCTGGCGCCGGAACATAAATTTCCGGCCGCTGCGGACGACTGTTATGAGGCCACCAAGTGGACGATCCTCAATATCGCTTCCTATGGCGGTGATCCCAACCGGGTCGCCGTTGGGGGGGACAGCGCCGGCGGCAATCTGGCCGCTGCGGTGGCCCTGATGTCCGGCGACCATGGGGCGCCGTCTCTGGCCTTCCAGCTCCTGATCTATCCGGTCACCAACCATGCCTTTGATACCGAGTCGTGCAAGCAGAACGGCAAGGACTATCTGCTGACGGTCGAGTCCATGGAGTGGTTCTGGAACCACTATCTGGCCAGCGAAGCGGACGGCAACAGCCCGTACGCGTCGCCGCTCCAGGCCAAATACGTCAACAGCCCACCGCCCGCGCTGGTGATTACGGCCGAGTTCGATCCGCTGCGGGACGAGGGCGAGGCGTATGCCGACAAGCTCAAACAGGCCGGCGGGCAGGTGACCACCTCCCGCTATGACGGCATGATTCACGGCTTCTTCAGCATGTTTGCCTTCGATGCCTGCCGCAAGGCGATTGACGAGGCCGGCGGCGCGCTCAAGGCTGCGTTTGCCAACTAGGAGGGCGGGGTCGGGGCCTGCCCCGACCGCTCAAAAAGAGGAAACATGTCAACAGTTCATGTGGGTGGAGGACACGTTTCCTCTTTCTTTACCACAGGAGGGTTCCGCCGATGAGTACCGCACGCGCTTACGCCCGCCCGGTCGCCTACGCCGAAGCCACGGTCCGCTCGGACTTCATTCGCCGTACCTATACCCATCTGGCGTTTGCCGTGCTGGGCTTTCTGGCCGTTGAGAACGTCCTGCTGTCGTGGTCCGGAGCACCGGCCCTGGTCGGCCTGATGGTCGGCGGCTACGGCTGGCTGGTCGTCCTGGCCGCCTTCATGGGCGTGTCGTGGCTGGCCGACCGCTGGGCTCAGTCGGACGCCTCGCCGCAGCTGCAATATCTGGGGCTGGGATTGTTTGTGGTCGCCGAGGCGGTGCTGTTCCTGCCCCTGCTGTATATGGCGGTCAATTTCAGCTCGCCCGAGGTGCTGTCCAAGGCCGGCCTGATGACGCTGGTGCTGTTTGGCGGGCTGACCTTCGTCGCCTTTACCACCCGCAAGGATTTTTCCTTTCTGCGCGGGATTCTGGCCATCGGGGGGTTTATCGCCCTGGGCGTCATTCTGGTCAGCATCCTGTTCGGTTTCAGCCTGGGCCTGTTCTTCTCGACCATCATGGTCGCCTATGCCGCCGGCTCGATCCTGTACACCACCTCAAACATCATCCACCACTACCGACCCGATCAGCACGTGGCCGCCTCACTGGCCCTGTTTGCCGGAGTAGCGCTGTTGTTCTGGTACGTCCTGCGGATCTTCATGGCCCTCGGCGACGACTGAGACGCAGCCGACAGGGAAAGGAGTCGGTATGCGTACCGGCCATGAACGGTTTGTGACGGATAAGGACGGCAAGCGGATCGCCGTGTTGCTGGATATGGACGAGTACATCACCGTGCTTCAGGAATTGGAAGAACTGGAAGCGCTCAAAGCCTATGACGCCGCCAAGTCCGACCCTGATGACGCCATCCCGCTCGACCAAGCCCTCGCCGAAATCGAAAAAGATCGGGAGTGGCCTACTCCGCTAAAAAGCCTCGACTGACCGCTATGGCCTGAGAGAGGTTTTGCGCCTGCATCGCTTCCTCTCACTTATGAGCGAAGACGGCCTTCATCGCCTGGTTCTTCAAAGAACACTCTGGCGATACGCCTGTCTACGCTGTGTTGCTCAGAAGCGCTCGCAGGTCCTTCATGAGAAGGAACAGATGGTAAGGGTCCGTCGGGCTCGGCTCAAATTCCAGATTCTCATACCAGACGCGCGCCTCATCGTCTTTGGCGTGAACAAGAAGCGCTCGGATACCGGCAATATCGGCGGCTTGAGCAGTCCTGAGCAGACCATCCTTGAGGAGTGCCTTGCCCAGACCTTGTCCCTGCTCCGTCCGGTCAACCGCAAGACGGGCGAGCAGCATCACTGGAATAGGATGTCGAGCCAGCCCTCTGCTTATCCGGCCGGGAGCCTCTGCGTGCTCGACCGCGCCGACAGCAAGACTGTAGTAGCCGACAACGCGCCCCTGTCCCCGGCAAACGACATAGGTCTGCGCACCGCCAGCCTTCTGATTGACCAGTGCAAATCGCTTCAAAAAGCGATCAAGCGGCTCTTTTCCGCATTGAAAGGCGTCGATATCGTGCGCTTCGTTGAGCTTCTCGACCGGAGAATAGGCTGCCGTTTTCGCTGTCACTCAAGCACGCTCTTTTCGGCCATCAACCGAGCCAGGCGAGGTTTCTCAGTGACCGGACGGTCCAGCACATCCTGAAACGCCTGCCATCGCTCATCGTTGAGACGAAACAACCGCCTGTTTATCAGGGCGTCTTCGGCGGCGCTCATACCCGCTTCGAGGAGAAATTCGGTGATGCTCTTATGTGATGAAGTCGCCGCACGCTGTAACAACGCCTTCATGCTCGGCGTGGTGCGGACCTCAATGCGTTCTGACTTGGCCTCGGCAATAGACATGGGCGGCCTCCTTCTCGGCAGGACATATCATACGGCGAATGTACGGACAAGAGATGGACGGGCACGCCACCGTTCTGCGGGAATCGGAGGAACCTGATGACGCCGTCCCGCTCGACCAAGCCTTCGTTGAAATCGAAAAAGAAGTGATAGTGGCAACTGCAACGGGTACTTACAGCGACGGGTATCAGTCATCTGCTCAGTGCCGGTGTGGTTTACGCGCTGCGCCGTAACAGTTCCTCTAAAGCACGGCCCTGGCGTTCGAGCGCCTGGCCTTGCCGTTCGAACGCCTGACCGACCGTGCGGGTGCTCTCCCGCATGGTTTCGGCCATCATGTCAATTTCTCGATCCCGCCGCCGACCGGCTTGCTGTATCTGCGCCAACCCCCAAAAGATCGCGCCTAGTCCCACGCTGCTCACGAGAAGCTGCGCGACTTCGGCCCAATTCGGCTGTTGCAAAGCGGCCACCGCCTCCCGCGCCAACTGTAAGAATTCTGCGTCCATAGTCACCTCCATAACAAAAACCCCCACGGTTTGTCTCTCTCCCCGCCCCTGGCGAGGACAGCCACTGCGGGCCGACCCGCTTGCACGAGGGCGGGCCACTGCCTCGTCCACTCGTGGGGGCTCTGGGACGCGCCGCAGCAACCCTAACGGATAGTGTTCTGGAGCGAAGACCCCCTTGGGAGGTGACTGGGCGGGTCGGGCAGGGGCCGGCCGGCCACAAACAGAACGACCAGCGTTCCGCCCACCAGCAGCGCGTAGGCGGCCCAGACCGGGAGTCCCCAGGCTACCCCGCAGTATCCGGCCAGGCCGGCCAGCAGCATACAGGTCAGCGCGTATGGAGCCTGGGTCCAGACGTGGTCCAGCGGATCGCAGCCCGAGGCGGTGGCCGACAGGATCGTGGTATCGCTGATCGGCGAGCAGTGATCGCCAAAAATCGCGCCGTCCAGCACCGCTGCGGCGGTCAGCCACACAATCGGTTCCGCCGTCTGACCATCGCTCAGGCTGTAGGCCAGCGGCACGGCCAGCGGCAGCACAATCCCCATCGTCCCCCAGCTCGTGCCGGTGGCAAAGGCAATGCCCGCAGCCAGGCCGAAGGTGACCAGGGGCACGGACAGGGGCGAGACGCGCCCGCCGAGCAGGGCAGCCAGAAACACATCGGTGTGCAGCACGTCAGCAATACTCTTCATCGCCCAGGCCAGGATCAGGATCAGCACCGCCGGCCAGACCAGCGCGATGCCTCGGGTCCAGGCCGCCAAGCCCTCGGACAGGGTCAGGAAACGCTGCGACACGGCCAGGCCGAGGGCCAGACCCGTCCCGACCAGGGCGGCCATAAACAGGACCTGGCCCGAACCCGCGACCGAGCCGCCGACCGCCCCAAAGGCGAGCCGCCACACCGTGGGATCAAAAACGGAAAACGGCACGCCGGCGGCCCGAGTCGCCCCCGCCCCAAACCACAGCATCCCGCCCAGGGCGGCCACGACCAGGCCGGCTACGGGCCAGACCGCGTGGGACCACGGCGGCAGCCTGTCCGTGGCGGGCCGGATCTGCTCAAGCGTCCGGCTGGTGAGCAGCCGGGCTCCGTCGCGC
>WTHE01000760.1 GCA_011523315.1 Candidatus Binatota bacterium | reverse complement strand
GTGTTTGAAGAAGCCGAAGACATCAGCGGCGAGACGCTGACCGAAACGCGGCTGGTGGCCAATAAGGCCTGTTTTTCGTGCGCGATTGCGTGTGGCCGGGTGTCTACCCTGCCGGGCGAGGCGTCGAGCAAGTACGAGGTCAGCACCAGCCCGCGGAACTGGAAGATTGCCGGCGAGGGACCCGAGTATGAGGCTGCCTGGGCTATGGGCTCAGAGTGCGGGATCGGCGATCTGGACGCCCTGATCAAGGCTAACTGGTTGTGCAACGATCTGGGCATGGACTCGATCAGCTTTGGCGCCACCGTGGCTGCGGCCATGGAACTGTACGAAAAGCAGGCCGTGTCGCTCGACCAGACCGAGATTCCGCTGGATTTCGGCAGTGCCGAGGCGCTGCTGAGCATGGCCGAGCGGATTGCCTATCGCCAGGGATTTGGCACCGAGCTGGCCGAGGGCTCAAAACGCATGACCGAGAAGTTCGGCCATCCCGAGTTCTTCATGGGCGTGCGCGGTCAGGAGTTTGCCGCCTATGAAGCCCGCGCGATTCAGGGCATGGGCCTGGGCTATGCGACCTCGAACCGGGGCGCGTGTCATCTGAAGGCGTATACGGTGGCGGCCGAGATTCTGGGCCTGCCGCGTCAGATGGACCCCAATGCAACCGAGGGCAAGGCCGAGATCACCAAGCTGTTCCAGGATGCCACCTCGACGGTCGATGCCACCGGGCTGTGCCAGTTCCTGACCTTTGGCGTGGGGCTGGAGGAAATGCTGCCCCAGCTGGCCGCAGCGACCGGGGTGGATTTCAGTCTCGAAGAGCTGCTGACCATTGGCGAGCGGATCTGGAATCTGGAGCGACGCTGGAATGAGCGGGCCGGCGTGGGCGGCACCGAGGATACCCTGCCCAAGCGCATTCTGGAGGAACCGCTGCCGTCCGGTCCGGCCAAGGGCAAGGTCAACCGGCTGGGCGAGATGCTGCCCGAGTACTATGCGCTGCGCGGCTGGGACAAAGACGGCAATGTGACGCCGGAGAAGCTGAAGGAGTTGGGCTTGGACGACTAAGGCGAGCGCTGCTGACGACTCATCAGGAAGAAATCAGCGTTCACCTGGGGGATTGAGCATGGCACGACATATCATTATTGGCGCGGGTCCGGCCGGCGTGGCGGCGGCCGAAACCATTCGGGCTCACGATGCCGACGCATCGGTGAGCCTGATCTCGAACGAACCGGCCTATTCGCGGATGGTGCTGCCGTATTATCTGGCCCAGGAAATTCCGGAAAAACACGTCCTGACCGGCGACCGGGACTATTTTGCCGAGCGGGGTATCGAGGCGCTGCTCGGTACTGCGGTCACCCGGGTTGACGGCGGACAAAAAACCCTCACCCTCAGCGATGGTACGACCCGCGCGTTTGACAGCCTGCTGATCGCGACCGGCTCGTCCGCCCAGCAGCCGCCGATTCCGGGCAGCGATCTGGAGGGGGTGTACGCGTTCTGGACCCTGGACGACGCGCAGCAGGTGATCGCCAAAGCCCAGGCCACGCCCAGCGCGGTACTCATCGGCGCGGGCTTCATCGGCTTTATTGTCCTGAACGCCATGGCCAAGCTGAACTGGAAGCTGTCGGTAGTTGAGGCGGAAGACCAGGTCCTGCCGCGCATGCTCGACGCGACCGGGGCGGGGGCGGTTGAGGGTTGGCTCACGGCTCGGGATATCGCCGTCCATACCGCGACCCAGGTACAGGAGATCCGGCGCAACGCTGACGGAAAACTGTCGCTGGCCCTCAGTTCTGGACAGGCGCTTGAGGCTGATCTTGTCATCATGGCCACCGGTATCCGGCCCAATAGTGATTTTCTGGTCGGTTCGGGGGTCAGTGTCGAACCCGGCGGGATCCCGGTTGACGACCGGATGCAGACCAATGTCCCGGGCATTTATGCGGCCGGCGACGTGGCGATTGGCCCGGATATCCTGGCCGGTCGCACCGCGTCCGATATCCCGGCCTCTGCCCACGCCATTCAGCCCACTGCGGTTGACCATGGGCGGATTGCCGGGGCCAATATGGCCGGTCACGAGACCCATTATCCGGGCAGTCTGCTGCTGAACGTCCTGGACGTGGTCAATCTGCACTGCGCCAGCTTTGGCCTGTGGCGGGACGAGGGCCACGACACCACGACGGTGTTTAATGCCAGCCGGCCGATCTACCGCAAGTATGTGTGGCACGAAGACCGCATCGTCGGCGCTCTGTTCGTCGGGCCGATTGACGACGTGACGATGCTGAACGATGTGGGCATGGTCAAGGGCCTGATTCAGACCCAGCAGCCCTTGGGCGACTGGGCGGCCTATATCAAGGCGAATCCGACCGATGTGCGTCGCGCCTATGTGGCCAGCGGAGCCGCCCAGGCTCTGATTGGACGGACGCTGCTCGGCACGCCGGCCCGCGACCGGGCCTATCGGGTTGACGGCAAAACGCCACCAGCCTGGGATAAAACCGCCACCCACGGACCGCTGGTCAGCACCCAGTCCGAGCACTACCGCGAGCTGAATCCGACGCCGACGCCGGGGATTGGAAAGGCCGAGTGATGGAAGTCAAGCTCAGGCTGTTCGCCACCCTGCGCAAAAAGCTGCCGCCCGGCTCCAAGGCCGGCAAGGCCGTCCTGACGCTTAATCAGGACGCCACCATCCGGGACGTGATCCAACAGCTGGATATCCCGGAGGATCTGGCCCAGATGGTGCTGGTCAACGGCGAACAGACCCGCGAGTTCGATCAGGTCTTGGCCGACGGCGACAGCCTGAGCATTTTTCCGCCGGTGGCCGGCGGGAGCGGGTAAAACATCTCGCACGACGGAGCTCTCAATGCAAACCGTGCCGCATGTCGCCACCCTCGAGGATCTGTACCGCGTGCCCGAGCATGGCAAAGCCGAGCTTGTCAACGGAGAGCTGAGATACATGGCACCCACAGGCGACGAGCCAGGCTATGCCGGTGACGAGATCTTTGTGTCGTTACGCGCCTATGCGAGACGGGTTGGTCGGGGCCGGGCGGTGAGTGATAACAAGGGCTTCCGCGTCAACCTTCCCCATCGCCAATCGTTCAGTCCTGATGCCGCCTACTACACCGGTCCACGCGCAGGGATGCAGTTTTTTGACGGAGCGCCTGTTTTTGCGGTCGAAGTCCGTAGCGAGAATGACTATGGACCCCAGGCCGAAATGGATATGGCGGCCAAACGGGCCGATTATTTCGCCGCCGGAACACTCGTGGTCTGGGATGTCGATCTGCTGAGTGACGACGTGGTCCGGGTGTACCGCTCCGGCAATCCTGACACGCCAAGCTGCTATCGCCGGGGCGAGACCGCCGAAGCCGAACCCGCCGTTCCCGGTTGGACAATGGCGGTTGACGATCTCTTTGTGTGAGCCCTCAGCCCTTTCCCCGCTTGGCCAAGCGGGCCATCGTCCCGAACAGGTCGGCAAAAGCCGGCGGAGTCGGGTCGCCGCTGAACTCCCGATACAGCGTATTGACATTGACCGCGATACGTTCGGCGTCGCCCCAGGCCGAGTAATCGCCCAGCCCGATATCGTTTGCCGCTTCGGTCCACGACAGGCCGGCGTCATAGCGTTTGCGGGCCTCGGCCTCGATATACTGCAAATAGCCCTTGACCGCCTCCACCCCGCGCTTGTCGGTAATCGGTCCGTGGCCCGGGACGACCGTCTCAAGCTCAAGGCCGAGCATCAGGTCACAGGCTTTGATCCAGTTGGCGACTGGACCGTTCCACATCAGGGGGGTGCCGTCGATAAAGAGAATATCGCCGGTAAAAATGGTGCGGTCATCCGGGACATAGACCAGCACGTCGCCTCGAGTGTGGGCCGGGCCGACCTGAATCAGACGCACCTCCTTGTCGCCGAGGTGGAGGTCGAGACGGCCCGCAAACGTCCGGGTGGGCAGCGTGGCGGTGATGCCCTTAAACTCGAACGGGCCGAGGATTTCGGACAGATAGGCGCCCAGTTCGCCCATGCTGGGAGCGGCCCGCATCATCTCGGCCAGCCGCTCGGGGGGCAACTCGCCCATTTCGTCGGCGCAGGCCTGCGAGGCGATGATCTCGGCGCCGTGGACCAGCTCGTTGCCAAAATAGTGGTCGCCGTTGGCATGGGTGTTGACCAGGGTCTTGATCGAGGCGGCAGCCGGTACGGCGGCCCGCATGGTGTCGAGCATGTCCCGGGTCAGCCTCAGGTCAAATAAGGTATCGACCAGGAGCGATTGGTCCCCGCCGACAATCAGGCCGGCATTGCTCCAGCCCCACGAGCCGTCGGGCAGCAGATAGGCGTAGACCTGGTCACCCAGGTCGTGAAGTCCCTTGGTGTACTGCCATTGGGTCATGACTCGTCCTCCTTATGCCCCTGATACCTTGCTGAAGTCGGGCTCACGCCGCTCAAAGAAGGCCGCAATCGCCTCGCGGTTGGCCGGGGCGCCGACCAGGTCTTTGTAGGCTTCCAGCTCGCGGGCGTGGGATTCTTTGGCCACGGCCAGCCGGCCGCCGGCCAGCATGAGTTCCTTGGTGGCGATCAACGACGGAATCGGGTTGGCGGCAATATCCGTGGCCACGGCCAGGGCCTGTTCGATAAGCTGCTCAGGCTCGCAGATCTTCCACACATAGCCCGCCTCATGGGCGTCCTGGGCGCTCAACCATTTGCCCGACAGCAGGGTGTGGGCTGCGTTCTGCCAGCCCATGCGCAGCGGAAACAGGCCGCTGCTGCCGGCCTCAGGGGCGAGGCCAAGTTGGGGAAAGGGCGTACGCAAACGGGCGGTGCTCGACATCAGCACCAGATCGCAGTGGGCCAGCATGGTCATGCCGATGCCCACGCCCACGCCGTTGACCGCCGCGATCAGCGGTTTGCGAAACGTGGTGAGTTGGGCCAGGAAGCCCGGAAACTGGTAGGTGTCGCCACCGCCGTCCAGCATGCGCTGCATCTCGGTCAAATCCTGTCCGGCCGAGAAGGCCCGTCCCGCGCCGGTGAGCAGGACAACCGCAACGCCCGCGTCCTGCTCGGCCTGTTTGAGGCTCTCGTGCACGGCTTTATACAGGGCGTTGTTGAACGCGTTCATGAACTCGGGGCGGTTGAGGATCAGCTTGCGGACCCGGCCGATGTCTTCGATGGTGAGTTCCATACTGGGCGCTCCTTGCTGCTCGGGGTCGTGCGTCAGCGGGGAATGACCGGCAACACAATATGTGATGGCCGCGTCTCGTCGTGAAACACGCGCTGCAGGGCCGGCTCCAGACGGTCGGTCTCGGCACTGGTCTCTCCGGTCTGGGGATTGCGGTCAAAGCGGGGGAAGTTTGAGCTGGCGATCTCGACCCGGATGCGGTGGCCGGCTTTGAACACATTGCTGGTGGACCACAGGTCAATGGTATACGCGTACACCTCTCCGGGCGTGAGGAGTGTTGCGCGTTCCCGCGTCTCTCGGTAGCGGCCGCGGATAATGCCATCGGTCAGATTCCGGGCATAGCCGTCGGGATGGACATCGACCAGCTTGGCGGTGAAGTCGGTATCGGGCGCGCTGCTGGCCGCGTACAGCTGTACGCTGACCGGTCCGGTGACCTCGACATCGTGTTCCAGCACCGGCGTGGTATAGACCAGGACGTCCGAGCGCTCTTCAACCGGACGTTGGTCAAAGGCGCCGCCCGGCACTGCGGCCGGCCAGCAACACAGACCGCCGCCCCTGGTCGGCACCGGGTTACGGGGATCCGAGACGTAGACATCGGCCGGCTCGCCGTGGGGTTGCTCCGGGCTCAGGGTGCCGCTGCCGCGCAGGCTTTTGGCGTCGCCCTGGCTGTGGAAGTAGTACGGGGTGTACCGGGTGCGGGCCAGCGGCCATTCGTCCTCGGTCCGCCAGGCGTTCTCGCCCATGACGAAGATCCGTACCGGCGGCTCTTCCAGCAGGCCGTTTTGTTTGCCCTTCAGCCAGTAGTCAAACCATTTGAGGTGCAGGCCGTCGAGATCGACCGCCAGTGAGGTGCTGGCCAAGCCGTAGTTGACCTCGCCGACCACGTTGTTCAGCGGCAAGGTATGATGCCACGGACCCACGATGAGCTTCTGTCCCTGCCGGGCGTCCGAACTGCCGCCCCGCTCGCGCATGCCCAGGTAGTTGCGGATTGTGCCACCCTGGAAAATATCGTACCAGCCGCCAACATTGCAGGCTGGGACCGTGACCGCGTGATGCTGGGCTTCGATATTCCAGGCCGCCCAGTATTCATCGTCGTCCGGGTGGGCCAGCCAGTCGTAGAAATAGCCTGCGGCCTGGCCGAACAGGGGAAAGTCTTTGAGCGGCAGGTGACGGAACCAGTGGCACATGTCGTCAATGCCGGCCACCATCTTGCCCATGTCCTCGGCCGCTTCGGGTGTGGTCCGGGCCAGGCGCTGGTAGGTGTCGGAGGCGAGGCTGATCATCGTCCAGCTCTCGTTAAAGCCGAGGGCGAACGCCCCGCCCTGATAGGTCCAGCCTTCGTGGTAGTGCGAGGCGGTAATCAGGGGGAAAATCGCTTTGAGATGCGGTGGGGTGCTGATGGCCGCTAGCCACTGGGTGGCGCCGACATACGAGGCCCCGTACATGCCGACCTGAGCGTCCGACCAGGGCTGGACGGCACACCACTCAACCGTGTCATAACCGTCATTGACATCGTCCCGAAAGGTATAAAACGTGCCCTCCGAGGTATAGCGGCCGCGCGAGTCCTGAATGACGACGGCATAGCCCTCGCCCGCAGTGCGGATCACGTCGAGCATCAGCATGCCGATGCTGGTGAGACCCTTATCGTAGGGCGTGCGTTGCAGGATGACCGGATAGCGGCCGGCTGCGGCCGGGCGATAGACATCGGCGTACAGGACAACCCCGTCGCGCATCGGCACGGGAACATTTTTTTCGATCACAATCGTTGGCTCACCCATGGCGTGTGCTCCTTTATGTGTGGCGTGCTGACCGTATCGACAGAAAGGGATGACGCCGTCGAGCATACGCCCCCACCCCCGCCTCTGCAACGCCGCCGCCGCGTTTGCGCCAGTCCCGGGACGTGCTATAGCAGCCGGGGTGCTGCGTGAATTCCTGATCGCCCTCCAATTCCTGACCTGCGTCCATTTCATCCGTCCGCCGGTGCTTGAGCCCGGCCGCTTTGGTCGGTCGGGCGTCTTTTTTCCGCTGATCGGTCTGCTGCTCGGCGTCGCGGCCTGGAGCGTGGACAGTGGGTTGCGGCTCATGCTGCCGGTCAGCCTGCTGAGTGTGGTCCTCGTCGCGCTCCTGGCCATATTGGGTCGCGGCTTGCAGCTACGGGGTGTGGCGGCCAGTGCGGTTGGCCTGCTGGGTCACAAACCGCGGGCGGTCCGTCTGGCCGCTATGCAAGACCGCCCCTGGGGTGTCGTGGGGATAGCGGCTCTGGCGGCTATCCTTGTCCTGAAAGTCACGGCCCTGGCCTGTCTTGATACCGGCTACCGCGGGGCGGCCGTGCTGCTGAGCCCGATGCTGGGTCGCTGGGCGTGTGTGGTGATGGCCTACAGCTCGCGTCCCGCCCGCAACCACGGGCTGGGTGCCGCGTTCATGCAGGGCCTGGGGTTTCGGGAGTTTGGCACGGCCAGCGTGATAACGCTAATCCTGATGTTGAGCCTGGTGGAAGTGGGCGGCCTGCTCGTCTTCCTGGGGCTGGCGGGCATCATGATCGGCTGGATCTTATACTGTAATCGGCGCTTGGACGGAGTGACCGGAGATGTGATCGGAGCGCTGGGCGAAATCGTTGAAACCGGGGCGGTGTGTCTGTTTGCGGTGCTGGAGAGCGTGGTCGGGTGAGAGTGACGTGGTGGAACGAGCGGGGTGCCCGGCACCCCGCTGGACGGGTTTACCCGGCGGGCTGGACCATTTCGGGCTCAGCGAGGCTGGGCTGAACAGGGATGCCCTGGCCTACCTCGATCTCAGTGACCTCCTGCTGCTGGAGGAGAATTTGTTGTTCTCTCCACTCCTGGAGGGCTTCACGCATCCGGCCGGGGTGGATGCCAAGGATGTCGCAGATATTCTCAAACGAGAAAAACCAGCGGGTGTCGGTCGACTCGATCCATTCCTGGGCCTCTTGGAACAGACGGCGTTCGTGCGGTTTCCGGGCCAGCAGGTAGGTCTGGAAACAGTGCACCGCATCCTCTAGCATGGCCAGCAACAGGCGCTTTTCTCCTTGCAAAGGTTTTCTGCCCAGAATACTGAAGAACTGTTCTGGGAGAAGGGTATCCGGCTCGAACATAATTCCTCTCCTTACCGCAGCGCTATGAGTGAAGGGCTGTATCCCGCTGCCCCATGGTATGAGGTGGAACCCTAACGAAATTCGAGCTATAAGTAAAGTGAAAAAAACTTTATCACATTATTAGAAACATGCATGTTGAGACGCTCAAGGTTTTTTGCGATCTGGCCGAGACAGGCAGCTTCTCGCTGGCGGCCTCAAAGAATTTCGTGACCCAGTCGGCGGTCAGCCAGCAGATTCGGAGTCTTGAGGAGCGCTACGGCCGAGAGTTGGTGGAGCGCTCCAAAGGCCGCGTGCGGTTGACCCAGGCCGGCCAGGTCTTATACAAGGTCGGCAAGGAGATTATCCAGAAGTACCGGGAGATTGAGGACAGTTTGCACAGCCTGTCCCGCTCGGTGGCCGGCACGGTCCGGGTTGCGACAGTGTATAGTGTCGGCTTGTACGAGCTGTCCGCCCCGCTCAAGCGCTACCTCCAGACGTTTCCCGAGGTCAATATTCACCTCGAATATACCCGGGCCAATAAAATCTATGACGAGGTGAGCCGGGGGGATGTCGATCTTGGTATTGTGGCCTATCCGAGCAAGCGTCCGCAGATTCTGGTCACCCCTTTTCGTGAGGACCGACTCGTCCTGATCTGTGCTCCCCAGCATCCGTTTGCGACATTTTCCGAACTCTCGATCAGGCAACTCGATACCGAAAAATTCGTCGGCTTTGAGCGGGATATTGCCACCCGGCGGGCTCTGGATCGCATACTGCGGCGCAATGGCGTCAAGGTGCGCTATGTGATGGAGATGGACAATATCGAGACCATCAAACGCGGGGTCGAGATTGGGGCTGGGGTGTCCATCGTGCCGGAGCCGGCCATCAGCCAGGAAGTGAAAAACGCCACCCTTGTTGCGGTACAGATCCAGGACGAAATCCTGACCCGACCGCTCGGCATCATTGCCAAACGGGGGCGGCAGTTTACGCCCGCCGTGCAGGAGTTCATCGATTTCTTGCAGGGAAAGGCGGGCCAGACGACAGACCAGGAGAAGGGACCGGAGGCCGGCCGGACGCTCGACGGTTTGGTGTGAGT
>WTHE01000202.1 GCA_011523315.1 Candidatus Binatota bacterium | reverse complement strand
AGGGTGCTCTTGCCGCTGCCCGACTCGCCGACCACGGCCAGGGTCTGGCCGCGCCGGAGTCGCAGGCTGAGGTTGTTGAGGACCAGAGTTCCGGGCTGATAGCCGGCCCGGAGGTCACGGCACTCGAGCACGACCGAGCCGGGGCGTGGGGACGGCTCCGGCGTCCGCCGATGCCAAGCGGCCAGCAGGCGACGGGTATAGGCGTGTCGGGGCTGGTCGAGAATGGCCTGGGTCGGCCCGTCTTCAACAATGCGGCCGTGGCGCAGCACGGCGATGCGGTCTGCCAGCTGGGCGACGACCGCAAGATCGTGGCTGATATACAACGCGGCGGTGTCGTGCGCCCTGACGCTCTTGCGAATCGCCGCCAGGACCGCCAGCTGGGTTGTCACATCCAGGGCGGCGGTCGGCTCATCGAAGATGATCAGTTCGGGCCTGGCCGCCATGGCCATGGCCAGCATGGCGCGCTGGAGCTGGCCGCCGGACACCTGGTGCGGGTAGCGTTGGCCGATTGTCGGCGGCAGGGCCAGCTGGGCGTACAGTTGGGCGACCCGGGTCTGGGCCTCGCCAGCGGATAACAGGTTGTGCTGGACGGACGCTTCGGCACACTGGGCCAACAGACGGTGGGCCGGATTGAAAGCTGCGGCCGCGCTCTGCGCGACATAGGCGATCTGGCTGCCGCGCAGCCTGCGCAGCTCGGCTTGGGCCAGACGATGAAGAGCCAGGCCGTCGAAGACGACAGCGCCGTCCGTAATGCGGCAGCCGCTGCGGCTGTAGTACATGGCGGCCAAGCCGAGCGTCGACTTGCCCGCCCCGGACTCGCCGATGATGCCCAGCACTTCTCCACGCTGAAGCTCGAGGTCGAGCCCGTGGAGGATGGGCCGGCTCTCCCCCTGGGCAAAGCCTTCAACCCGCAGCTGGCGGATGCTGAGCAGTCGCTCCGACATGCTCCTCGCCTATCACACCGGCCCCGCCTTTTCACTCGACCAGTCCTCCGGGTGGTGTCTCATTTTGAAATTCTCTTTGCGAGGAGGGCTCTCCTGGCGCAGAAATCCCCCTGCGCTCCGCGCTTCCCCCTTTGACAAAGGGGGATTGAGGGGGATTTTCTGGCGTATGGCGCGTCCTCGGCGCGGGCCGCTGGGGATGAGACAGGCACGCATTGTCAAACTGAAACACTACCGACCTCCGGCCCCGGATCAAGACCAGCGGTCGTGGGCCGCGTCTGTCTGCGCCAGCCAGTCAACGACCAGGTTGACGGCGACCGTCAACAGCGCAATCGCCGCCGCCGGGAAAAACGGGGCGGCCAGCCCAAACGGCATGGCGCCGGCATTGTCGCGGACCATGCTGCCCCAATCGGCCGTTGGCGGCTGCAAGCCCAGGCCCAGAAAACTGAGCGAGCCGATGAACAGGAACACAAAGCAAAACCGCAGGCCGAGTTCTGCCAGCAGCGGCCCATACGTGTTCGGCACAATTTCGGAGCGAACGACCCACCACCAGCCCTCCCCGCGCAGCCTGGCCAGCTCGACAAACTCCACCGCCGTCATATCCAGGGCCAGAGCACGCGCCAGGCGGAAGACGCGGGTGGCGCTCAGCAGGGCGCTGACCAGGACGACGGTCGTCACCGAGGGGCTCAACACCGACAGCAGCAGCAGGGCCAGAATCAGGCTGGGCAGCGCCAGCAGCACCTCGACCAGCCAGTTGAACAGGCTATCGACCCAGCCGCCGACCAGGGCGGCCGCCGAGCCGCCGACAACGCCCACAACGAAGGCCAGCAGGGTCGCCACCAGGGCCACGCCGACGGTGTTCCGAGCGCCGTACAGCAGACGCGATAGCAGGTCGCGGCCGAGTTGGTCGGTTCCCAGCAGCGCCGAGCGGCTGGACGCCTCCCACACATCGCCGACCACTTCGGTTTCGCCGTAGGGCGCCAGCAGCGGGGCCAGCAGCGCCGCCCCGAGGTAGATGGCGATCAGACCCAGGCCGAGTCTGGCGCTCAGCGGCGCATGACCGAGTGTCCGTAACACAGTCATGGCGAGCTGGGCTGACGCAGCCGGGGGTTGCTCAGCAGAGCCAACACATCGGCCGTCAGGTTGAGCACGACGTACACCGAGGCAAAGATCAGGCCGCACGCCCGCACCACCGGCAGGTCGCGCTTGGACACCGCGTCGACCAGGAGCTGGCCGAGTCCGGGATAGACGAACACCACCTCGACCACCACCACCCCGACGACCAGGAAGGCCAGGTTCAGGACAACGACGTTGATGATCGGCGAGATGGCGTTGGGCAGCGCGTGGTGGACAATAATCCGGCGTGGGGACAGCCCCTTGAGCCGGGCCATTTCAATATATGGACTGTGCAACAGGTTCAGGATCGCCGCCCGGGTCAGCCGCATCATGTGGGCGCCAACGACCAGACTGAGGGTCAGGACCGGCAGGCTGAGGGCGGACAGCGTGTCGGCCAGGGCCATGCCGGGAGAGATGATCGACACCGCCGGAAAGACCTGCAAGCGGACCGCAAAGACGACCGTAAGCAGATAGGCGATAAAGAAATCCGGCAGGGAAATCGTGCTCAGGCCGGCTATCGACAGGGTTTTATCGATCCATCGGTCGCGGTACACCGCAGCCACCAGGCCCAGGCTCAGGGCCAGCGGCACCGCGATCAGAGCGGTCAGCGCGGCCAGCAGCATAGTGTTGGCCAGACGCCCGCTGATCAGCTCGGCCACCGGCTGCTGATTGGCCAGCGAGGTACCAAGCTCGCCACGCGCAAGGTCGGCCAGCCAGTCGAGGTAGCGAACGTGCAGGGGCCGGTCCACGCCCAGCTGGCGGCGCAGGGCGGCGACCGTGTCGGGCGTGGCCGACTGGCCCAGCACCGCCTCGGCCACATCGCCCGGCAGAATCTCCAGGCCGAGCGACAGGATGAGCGAGATGGCCACCAGGGTCAGTAGGCCGAGGACCAGCCGCCGGACGATCAGGGCCCGCAGACTCATGACCCGCCGGGCTCCCGAGCCCACCACCAGCGCTCGGCACACCTGCCGCCGTCCAGCTCCCGATGGCTGGCCAACTGCCCGAAGCGCAGCCGGCTGTCGGCGGCGCACACGTCCGCAGCAAACAGCGGGATGATGACCCCGCCCTCATCCCGCACAATCGTCTGCATCTCGGCGTACTGCTCGGCGCGTTTGGGCTCGTCGAGTTCGGCTCGGGCGGCTCTCAGCAGCTGGTTGAAGCGCGGGTGGCGAAAATGCGTGTCGTTCCAGACCGCGTCCTCGGCATAGGCGGTCGCAAACATCAGGCCCGGGGTCGGCTGGCCGTTCCACGAACACAGGCAAAAGGGCTTTGTGAGCCACACGTTTTTCCAGTATCCGTCGGCCGGCTCGCGGACGGTCTGGAGAGCAATGCCCGCTCGGGCGGCGTGCTCCCGATACAGCACGGCCGTATCGACCGCGCCCGGAAACGCCGCGTCCGAGGTGCTCAGCCGCAGGCGTAAGGAATCCAGCCCGGCACGCCGCAGATGGAATCGAGCCCGGTCCGGATCGTAGTGCCGCTGGGCCAGCCGGGCGGCAAAAGAGGGCTGCCCGCGACTGATCGGATGGTCGTTGCCGAGGCTGCCATAGCCGCGCAGAATGGTGCGCAGCAGGGCGTCCCGGTCGATGGCGTATTTGAGTGCCAGGCGCACATCGGGATTGTCGAACGGGGCGACATCGGTGTGCATGGGCAGGGAGTAGTGCTTGGTGCCGTGGGTTTGCAGCACCTGAATGCCGGGCAGACGGGACAGGAGATGCAGGGTTTTCAGCTCGCAGCGGTTGATAACATCGACGCGGCCGGTTTGTAGGGCTGCGGTTCGGGCGTTCACGTCAGCGATGGCCAGCATTTCCACAGCCTCGAAGTGAGCCCGGCCGGCCCTCCAGTAGTTGGGGTTGCGCCGGGTCAGCGAGCGGACGCCGGGCTCGAACTCGACCAGTTGATAGCCACCGGTTCCCACACCGGTCGTGACATCGCCGTCGTGGGGCTGAATGGTCAGGTGGATGTCGGCCAGCACAAACGGAAAATCGGCCTGACCGTCCCGGAGTTCGAAGACGACCCCGGCCTTGCCGTCGGGGCGGAGGTGGAGAATATTGTCCAGCAACACCTTGACCGGCGACACCGATTGCCGGCCCCGGTGATGGTTGATCGAGGCAAGCACATCTGCGGCCTCCAGGGTTTTGCCGTGATGAAACTCAACACCCCGCCGCAGCCCAAAGCGCCACACCCTGGCATCCGGCGACACGTCCCAGCCGTCGGCCAACTCGGGTCTGGGCCGGCCCTGCTCGTCGATTTCCACCAGGGTATTGCGGAGCTGACCGAAAGACAGCAGGGTCATGAAGGCGTCCGAGATGCGGGCCGGGTCAAGCGAGTCGCTGGTAAAGCCGCCCGAGATCCCCAGCCGCAGCAACCCGCCTTTTTGTGGGCGGTCAGCCCGCGCCTGGGCCAACAGTCCGGGTGCGGCCGCAGCCAGCCCCAGGCTCGAAGCCAGGAACTGACGACGGGACATTGGGCGGGGGACGGGTGAGGCGGTCAGCATAGGCGATATATTACAGAGATTGACAAGAGACCGGCCCTGTCGTCCAGACCCGGATCGACTGGCCTTGGACACGGACCCCCGTCAGCGCGGCACACAGCCGAGAGAGATAGCGGCAATCACGGGTCTGCTCGAGAATGAGCAGCACTCCAGGCCGCTTCTTGAGGAGGCGGGCATAGTGCACCGCCTGGCCAATCGCTTCGTACCATTTATCCGCAAAGTCAGCCTCCACGGCATACGCGGGCAGCACGCAGTCGGCCCGCGTATCGTCCAGCAGGCGGACTTCGACCTGTCCGTCTTGAGCGGTACACCAGGCGGCGTTGTAGTCGTCTTCGGGAGCGGCCCGAAAGGGCGTCCACCAGAGGCCGGCATCGGCTGCGGAGCTGCTGTCTGCCAGCGGTTCTGCCGTTTCCTGGGCAGAGGACACACACGCTCCCGGCTCTTCGGGCTCTTCGGGCTCCTCAGCCAGGACCATCTCAAAATGTTGGCTACTCTCACTCCATTCAAGCAGGGTCGTTTCTCCCGTCGAAGGAAAATCCGGGACCAGACACTGGCCGCTTGCCTCGCTCAGAAACTCCTCTCCGGTGGTGGCGACCTCAAACCTGCTCCTGGCAAACTCCACGCCAGCGTCGTAGGCCACCGCAACGTGCTCTCCATCCCCGAGCAGCGCCCAGTTAAAAATCGACACAAAGCCGTTGTGCGTATCCCCACAGGCAGTATAGGTATCGTCCCGCTCGCTCCCATACACCATGACAAGCGGCTCACCCTCGTTGAAGCGGACGGTGATGTCTCCGCTGGCGTCACACTTCCAGCCCGATATCACACCAATACCCGACAGCTTGGCGCCCGGACCAGGAATCTCCAGCGTCCCGGCCCGCGCCGGGGAAGAGACCAGGATAAGGCTTGCCAGGCTGATAATAATGTGGCTTTTCATTGTGACTCCTGTCTGACCGCGCTCAAAGCCACCCCGCAGTGTCGTATCGTCAACTCCAGCCCGTGTGTCCGCTGTCCCATCGGAGTACCCTTCAATCTCGGCTTCGCCGGTGTTGTCAAGATTGGCACGGCAAGCTGGCTTGATTTCGCGCCATCGCTCAGGGCATGCTGAGACGCCAAGGACTGTTCATGCAAGCCGTGCCTGCCCCCCCAGACTCACCGCTCAGACCCTTTCTGGCCCGCACCGGCGTCCTGATTGTTGACGGCGGGCTGGCCACCGAACTCGAAGCGCAGGGCTACCGGCTGGGCGACGGACTGTGGTCGGCCCGCCTGTTGGACACCGCGCCCCAGGCCGTCCAGCAGGTTCATGCCGACTACCTGGCGGCCGGTGCCGACTGCATTATCACGGCCAGCTATCAGGCCAGCCTGCCCGGCTTTGTGGACCACGGTTACAGTCGCAACCAGGCCGCCGCGCTGCTCCACACATCGGTCGAGCTGGCCCTGACCGCGCGCGAGGCGTTTTGGGCTCAAGCAGACAACCGGGTCGGCCGTCTGCGGCCGCTGGTTGCGGCCAGTATCGGCCCCTACGGTGCGTACCTGGCCGACGGCTCCGAGTATACCGGCGGCTACGACCTGAGCGAGGACGAGCTGCTCGCCTTTCATCGACCGCGCTGGCAGCTGTTGGCCGCCAGCCGGGCCGACCTGCTGGCCTGCGAGACCATCCCCAGCGCGCGCGAAGCGCGGGTCCTGGCTCGCCTGCTGCTTGAGACGCCCCACGTTGTCGCCTGGGTCAGTTTCAGCTGTCGGGACGGGCAGCATATCAGCGACGGCACGCCCCTGGCTGAAGCCATAGCTCCGTTTGTCGGACTGCCCCGGGTCGTCGCGCTGGGCATCAACTGCACGCCGCTACGTCACGTCCTGCCCCTGATCAGGACAGTTCGGCGGCTGAGCGCCAAACCGCTCATCGTCTATCCCAATTGTGCCGACAGCCATGACAGACAGACCCGGCGCTGGGGGGCACACGCCCGACCCGGCGAGTTTGCAGCGGCCGCTCAGACCTGGCAGCGGGCCGGAGCGGTGCTGGTCGGCGGCTGTTGCCACACCACGCCGGGCCATATTGCGGCGCTGCGAGCCGGCGTGATCCAGGCCAGAGCCGAACCGCGTCCGTAGCGTCACCGACACGGTCCAGGGCCGGCTACTCGAACTGCATCAACGCGAACGCCTCGTGCGGGGCGAGATTCTGGCGGCCGCCCAGGCTGAGCAGCTCAACCAGAAAGGCGACTTCCACCACCTCTCCCTGGAGCTGCCGAATGAGTCCCAGAGCCGCCCGGGCCGTGCCGCCGGTAGCCAGCAGATCGTCGACCAGCAGGACTCGGCTGCCGGGCGCAAACGCGTCTCGGTGGATCTCCAGGCGGTCGGTCCCGTACTCCAAGCCATAATCGGCCGCCAGGGTTTCGGCCGGCAGCTTGCCGGACTTGCGTACGACCGTCAGGCCACAGCCCAGGCTGTAGGCCAGCGCACCGCCGACCAGGAAGCCCCGCGCGTCTATCCCAACGACCGTATCAACCCGGCCTTGATAGCGCTCGACCAGGCGGTCGATACACGCCCGCCAGGCCGGACCGTTGGCCAGCAGGGGGGTGATATCGCGGAACACAATGCCCGGTTTGGGAAAATCCGGGATGCTGCGGATATGGGCGGTCAGGTCACGCATGGCGGTCTCCGGCACGTCATCGGCTGACGATCTGATGGTTCGGGGGTAAGAGTTTGAGCGGATTGCGGGCTTTATTATTGCGTCGGATTTCAAAATGCAAATTGGGGCCGGTGGCCCGCCCGGTGTTGCCGACGGCGGCGATCTTCTGGCCCTGTTTCACCAGCTGGCCCTGCTTGACGTAGTGCCGGCTGTTGTGGGCGTAGACCGAGGCATAGCCGTTGGCGTGTCGCAGAATAATAACCTTCCCGTAGCCGCGCAACACCCCGCTGTAGATGACTTCGCCGGGAGCGGTGGCCACAATCGGGGTTCCGGCCGGCGCGGCAATATCAATCCCGTCGTGAAAGCTGTTATTGCGCGGACCATAGCGAGAGGTCAGGACGCCCTGGGTTGGCCACATAAAACGTCCCACCGCGGCCGGCGGCCGCTTGCGGTCGCGCTGCGGCTCTCGAACTGCCGCTCGGCGGGTTGCGGCGCGCCGACGCGCCGGCGCAGACTTGGAGCGGGCGGTTTGCAGGCTATCGGTCCCGCCGTGCGGGATGCGCAGGCGCTGGCCGACTCGAATCCTATCCGGGTCAGCCAGATTATTCAGACGGGCAATGTCTCGGAAGGGAACACCGTAACGCACACCGATTGCGGACAGGGTGTCCCCCGCCCGGACGGTATGAATCGGCTGTCTGACCCCGCGTGAGCAGGCCGACAGGGCCGCACACGACAGTAGGATGAGGCCCAGCCCCAGAGCAATCCGCCTCCGCACCACCACTCCCTCATTCTAGCCATACCACCCCAGCAACACAAACCCGAGCAGCACCAGGACGGTGAAAACTATTGTCAGGATATTGAAGTATTTGTCAATGAAGACCTTGATGGTCGGCCCGTAATAGTAAATCAGGCCGCTGATGAGAAAAAAGCGGGCCGAACGGCTCACCACCGAGGCCAGCACAAAGCTGGACAGCGACAGCTGGGTCGCTCCCGCCGCAATGGTGAACACTTTGTACGGAATAGGTGTGAAGCCGGCAATAGCGACCGCCCAGCCGCCGTGCGCCACAAAGCGCTGCTCGACCTCGGCGTACGCGGCCTGGGCGTTGTACAGCTCGATGATCGGCCGTCCAAGGCCGTCCATCAGCAGCCAGCCAATCAGATAGCCGGCCAGACCACCCGCCACAGAACCGACCGAACAGATCAGCGCGAACCGAAAAGCCGCGCCCGGTTTGCCCAGGGCCAGGGCCATCAGCAGGACATCCGGGGGAATGGGAAAGACGGACGACTCGGCAAAAGCCAGCAGCAGCAGGGCCAGGCCGCCGTAGCGGTGGTCGGCCCAGCCCAGGACCCAGTCATAGGCACGCCGAAGCATGGTCCACAGCACGGAGACGGCGCGTGTCCGACCCGGTTCGGCCGACACTCAGTCGGCCCGCGACGCGGCGGGCGCCTCGACCGGCGCGGACTCGCCCGCGCGCTTCTTGTCCTTGTACAGCTTGTACTCAATGCTATCGACCAGCGCCTGCCAGCTGGCCTCGATCACATTCGGTGAGACCCCGACCGTCCCCCATTTGCTGTGTTCGTCGCCGGATTCGATCAGCACCCGCACGGTCGCCCCGGTTCCGGCGTCTCCGCCCAACACCCGGACCTTGTAGTCGAGCAGCTCCATGGTTTCGAGCTGGGGGTAGAACTGGGTCAGCGCCTTGCGCAGCGCCCGGTCGAGGGCGTTGACCGGCCCGTTACCCTGGGCTGCGGTATGCTCGACCGCCCCGTCCGGACCTTCGACCATGATCGTCGCCTCGGACAGCGGGGGCTCGTCTTCCCTGCGCTTCTCGTCAATCACCCGGAAGCCGATCAGGCGGAAGTGGCGGACCTTGCCGTTGAGGGCTTTTTGCATCAGCAGCTCAAACGACGCGTCGGCGCCCTCATACTGAAAGCCGGCGTTCTCGAGCTGTTTGACCTCGCGCAGAATCGTCTTCACCGCCGGGTCGGTATTGTCCACATCGAGCCCGAACTGCTTGGCTTTGTAGATCACATTGCTGCGGCCCGACAGGTCGGAGACCAGAACGCGCTGGTGGTTGCCGATCAGTTCGGGGTCGATGTGTTCATAGGTTTCGCGGTTTTTCTGGACAGCGGCGACGTGCAGCCCGCCCTTATG
>WTHE01000645.1:3634-9414 GCA_011523315.1 Candidatus Binatota bacterium | reverse complement strand
GTTGCTGGGCGGTATAAGCCCGGCCCAGGCCGAGCAGGGCGGCTGTATTGTCGCTATCGGCTTGCAGCGCGGCCCGGTACTCACGGATGGCCTCGTCGAGTTGTCCGGCCGCCTGGTAGGTCGCGCCGAGTTCAAGGCGTGCCAGGCTCGACCCGGGCTGGACCGTGACGGCCTCCTCCAACTCGCGCCGGGCCTGGTCCAGTTCCCCACCACGCCGAGTCCCCACCCCCCGTTTGACCAGGATGTCGGCCAGCGCAGTCCGGGCGGCCGCATGCCCGGCGTTCACCCCCAGCGCAGCCCGGTATTCCTTTTCCGCGCCTGCGGTGTTGCCGAGCCGGTCGGCCAGGGCGCCGAGCCGGTAGTGGGCTTCGGCGTTGGTCGGGTCTTCTTTGAGGGCGCGGCGATACTCGGTTTCGGCCGGACCGTACAGCGTCCGGGCCTGGAGCCCCTGGGCTGTGGCCATGAAGTCGTCTTTTTTTTCGGCACAGCCCCACATCACGGCGGAAACGACGATCCAGCCCAAAAGTCGGAGCGGTTTCATGGCCGCTATTCCGCCCCGTCTTCGGCCGGCTGTCAATCGCCCCGGCCGCCTTGTCACACCGAGTCGGCCCGGATACACTCGACCGCCATGTCTCAAGCCCCTCCCGGCCCTGCCCCTCCCCACGCATCCCAGGAAGTTTCCCAGAATACAGCTTCTCCAGCAGTCCTGTTCACCCGTAACTACGTGCTGCTGTGCGTTGGCGCGTTTCTGTTCTCGGGCAGCATGTTCGTGCTGTTCGCCGTCCTGCCGCTGTTCGTCGTTGATGAACTCCACGGCGCGGAATCCCAGGTCGGCCTGATCATGGGCGCGTTTGCCCTGTCCGCAGTCCTGACCCGGCCGCTCTCGGGACAGCTGGTCTCCATCTGGAGCCGCAAGAGCGGGCTGAGCCTGGGCACCTTCATCTATTTCCTGGCCCCGGCCCTGTACACCCTGGCCGGCTCGGTGTCGGTCATGCTGGGGCTGCGCTTTTTTCACGGCATCGGCATTGCCATCTATACCACGGCGTCGAGCGTGTTTGTCGCCGACCTGGCGCCGCCCGCCCGGCGTGGAGAAGCCATGGGCTATTACGGCATGGCGCTGAACCTGTCGATGACCATCGGCCCGGCCCTGGGCGCCTACCTGGTCGGCCGGATCGGCTTTATCAACCTGTTCTGGCTGTCGGCCGGACTGGCCCTGGTCAGCTTTCTGCTGACCCTGCTGCTGCGCGAACCCCAGCGTCCGTCGCCGCCGCTCCACACGCCGGCGGCGCGGCCGCCCCTGTTCAGCCGCTCGGCCCTGTTTCCGGGTCTGATTGCGGTCTGCATGACCATGACCTTTGGCGTGGTCGTGTCCTTTCTGCCCCTGTTTGTCCAGGCTCACCAGCTCGGCAACCCGGGCCTGTTCTTTACCGTGTACTCCATCGCCGTAGTGGTCTCACGGCCCTTTGCCGGCCGCCTGTCTGATCGTTTTGGCCGGCCGGCGGTAATCATCCCCGGCATGCTGCTGCTGGCCGTGGCGATGACGATTCTGGCCTACTCGACCAGCCAGTTCGGCATGCTGAGCGCGGCCGTTTTGCAGGGTGTCGGCTTTGGCGGCGTGCAGCCGTCGCTGATGGCCCAGGTGGTTGATCGCTCGACCGACCATGATCGCGGTCCGGCCCTGGCCACGCTGATGGGCGCCTTTGATGTGGGCGTGGGTCTGAGTTCGATCGGGCTGGGGCTGGTCTTGGAGGCCACGAGTTTTTCGGTCACCTTTTTGTGTGCGGCCGGGATCGGACTGTGCGGCGCCGGAGCGTCGGCCTGGGACGCCTTGCGGCCCAAGACGGCTCCGTCCACCCCGTCCGTCGCCCCGGAGGCGGACTGAATTAGTGGTGAGTGTGGGAGAGGCGCTGTGTCCTGAGAGACTGAGGAGGTCGCTGTGTATCGGTCCTTTGTTGCGGGAGTATTCGCCCTCGTCCTGCTCCACCATCCGTCTTCAAGCCCGGCCCAGCCGTCCCTGCCTACCCGGACCGATATTCAGGGCTGGATTGCCGAAAACCTGGAGACCACGCCGCAGTTTGAACAGGGGCAGGTGCTGTCGCGGGCCGATATTGACAAGCTGCGGCCGTTCCTGCCGCCCCGCTATATCGACGAATTTGATTTTGAGGGGGTCGAGTTCCACGTGTCCCCGTCCGGGAATTACGCGCCCCATCCCGACTATCTGGCCGCCACCGAGCGCTATTCGGGGCAAACCGTCCTGGCCGAGGACGGAGCAATTGAGAACTATGTCGCCGGGCGACCGTTCGCTCGGGCGCTGATCGATCCCGACGACCCGACCGCCGGTCTGCGGGCAGCCTGGAACTTCAACTTTCGCTGGCAGCACTACGGCATGCACGTCCGGCGCTACCTGGGCGCGCTGATCGAAAAAGGCGGCAGCGCGTCGCCCCTGTCCGGTTTTCCGCCCGACCTGATTCAGGGCGGCGGCACCGCGATACGCCATATCGTGGCCCTGTACCAGCGGGTCTACCACACCCACCTGGCCCAGCAGGCGGAGGCTGGCTATCTGCTTCCGGTCAGCGACGCCGGACGCTTTGAATACAAAGACTATGTGGAGTTTCTCGAACCCTACGATGTCCGCGGCTCGCGCTTTCTGGTCTATCGCTATAACGACCCGCGTGTGCAGGACGACGCCTGGGGATTTCTGCCCCAGCTCCGCAAGGTCCGCCGTCTGTCGGTTATCGAACGGGACGACTCGGTCGGCGGGACGGAGATGACGCTGGACGACTTCACCGGCTTCTCCGGCCGGGTGCTCGACCACAGCTGGACCTTTCTGGGCTGGAAGGTGCTGCTGCATGTGATGAATTCGCGCCACCCCTACGCCCGCTTTTTCGGGCCCAACGGCTGGCTGCCGAATGACCGCTGGGAACTCCGGCCGTGCGCGGTGGTCGAACAGACCCCGGTCGGCGGCAACCGGGCCTACGGCAGCAAAATCTATTTCTGGGACGCCCAGACGTATGAGACGGCTCTGGTGCTGATCTTTGACCGGCAGGGCGGGCTGTGGAAGGTCATCGACCTGTTGCACGGCTGGTCCGAGGACCCCAGTCAGCCCGAGGCCGACCGGGGCAGGCAGCTGCCGCGCAATATCGGCTTTACCATCCTCGACCTCAAAAGAGAGCAGGCGACCGTCTTCTCGGCCTATGAGATCGACTATCCTCGGGTGACCCGCGAAGAGGTCGAGGAGCGCTACGACGTGAACAAGCTGACCGAGGGGCGGCGTTAGGGACAGGCGCCTCAGTCCTTCCCGAACTGAATCGAGAAGCCCTCGCGCTCGTTGTTCTCTTGGTCGATCAGAATCGTGCTGGCCGCACTGTAGCTGCCCATCGGATAGAACAGAAAACCGCTCACCCGCTGGCCCGGTTGCAGGGTCTCGACCTGCAACGCCTTGCTCTGACCGGCGGCCGGGGCTGCCATCGGTGTGACCCGTCCCCCGCCCGCGCCACGCAGATAGACCTTGTCCAGCTCGATCCCGTAGGGTCGTGGGGTGTTGTTGTGGATTTCAACCTTCACCGGCAGGATGCCGCTGGCCGGCAGATCAGAGCCCAGCTCGATCTGCGACTCGAAGCCGTCGAAGGGCGTCAGGGTCATGTTCAGCCCACCCTTGGGCTCCTGGTTGGCATACGCCTCCTGGTTGGCGGCCAGGATGCTGAAGGTCCGGGCAAAATTATTGTGGAAGCCGCCGGGGCGTTCGGCCGCGCCGATCAGCGACGGGACCGCGACGCCGGCTCGCTCGGGCACGACAGTCGCCCCCTGGGCGCCGCAGGTAATCGTGACCCGGCCGCCATCGCCCTGGCGCACCTCGGTATTCGTGCCGGCCACGATATAGCCCGTCGAACCGGGGGTGGCGACCTGGACCGACTCGACCGGATGGCCCAGGATTTGCACCGACCGATAGGCCAAGCGGTTGGCCTGCTCACAGGTCAGCTTCGGGGCGGACACCGTCCGCGTCCGGGGCGGCATAGTTGGGGTACAACTCGTCGCCACCAGGCTGGCGACCGCTAGCGAAAAGAACACGGCTCGATAGTATGACACAATTCCTCCCAAGACAGCGCGTTGCTCGCTCGTGCAGCGTATCAGATTCGGCGGGACGGGGCGACGGGAGACTCGTGTCTTGGCGCGTTTTTCAGCTCGTCTCGGAGCCTCACCAGATCCTGCATGGCGGCAATAATATCGGACAGGGAATAGTGGGCGTTACGCGGGCTGGTCGAGGGCAGCGCAAACACCTGCGCTCCGCCAAAACGTTCGGTCTGGCGGCCGACGCGAGCCTGCTTTGTCTGACAGCACACCCGGTAGCCGGTCAGGCCGTTGAAGCACACGATACGCGGGCGATAGCGCGTAATCTTCTGGCGCAGCTGCCGCGCGCCGCGCCGGAACTCCTCTGCCCCCAGCTCATGGATGCCGCCGGTCGGCCGTTTGACCACATCGGTCAGCCCAATCCCCCACCCCAGCAGGCGCGCTTCATCTCCAGGACCAACCGGCTCGGGCACCAGACCGGAGGCCGACAGGGCGGTCCAGAACCGATTCTGGCGGCGGGCAAAATAGCGCCCGAGCTGGGCCGAGTAGCGGTTCGGATTCAGGCCGACCAGCACAATGTCAAGGTCGGGGCGCAGATAATCGGGCAGGCTGGGCAGCCGGTCCGGATCCGGTTCGGGAGAACGTGCCATCGTGCGCCTCAGCCGTGTCGGTCTCGGAGTCGGGCGTACTGGTATTGCAGGGCGCGGTTGGACCACACGCTGAGGAAGGAGCCCAGCATGATCGCGTACACTTGGTGGCGCGCAATCTTGAGCCGGACCGCAGGATCGAGCAGGCGGCGCGAGGCGCGGATGCGGGCCAGGGTCGCGCCGCCAATGAGCAGCGGCCAGGCACAGGCCAGGCGCAGCCGCCATTCCCGACGCGGAATGGCCAGGGTATAGCGCCAGCCGGCCTGGTAGTGGGACAGGCTGAGATCGAGCAACTCGTTGAGCAGGGGCCGTACCCGGCCAAGGTTGGCGGGCTCCAACAGCTCCTCGGGTGTGAGCCCCAGCCGCTCCAGGTCTTCACGCGGCAGATAACACCGCCCCAGACGCAGGTCATGGGCCAGGTCGCGCAGGATATTGGTCAGCTGTAAGCCCTTGCCGAACCGGACGCCGTGCTCGACCATGGCCGTCACGTCCCAGCCGCGCAGGGCCGGACAATGGGCTACGACGGTCCTGGTCCAGAACTCCCCGACACAACCGGCGACATAGTAGGTGTACTGATCGAGGTCACGCCGGGAGCTGAGTGCGGCCAGCCCTCCGGTCGTCTCCCCGTCCTGGGCCGGAAAGACCGTCAGGTCCAGCCGCATGCCCTGGGTGAGGGTCAGGACCAACTCGCGGATCCGTCCTTGGTCGTCCGACCCGAGCCCGGCCAACAGATCGAAGCAGGCGTCCAGCCGCCGCAGCAGCTCGCGTTCGGCAGGGCTGGACTGGCGCTCGCCGAGCCGGCGGTGCAGCTCGGGCAGGAAACTGAGGTCGGCCTTGTCAAAAGCCAGACGATAGCGCTCGAGCTGGACCAGACGCTGATCCGGGGGCAGCAGCGTGGTATCGGCGATCGTATCCGCAGCCCGGCAGAACAGATACGCCAGGCCCAACGAAGGACGGACACCGGACGGCAGGATGCGCAGGCTCAGATAAAAGGAGCGGCTGACCCGGGGCAAAAGATCGGACAGGAGACGGGGATTTGTTGGATCGTGGGCCATGCGGCTCAAG
>WTHE01000645.1:2124-3534 GCA_011523315.1 Candidatus Binatota bacterium | reverse complement strand
CAAAAGATCGGACAGGAGACGGGGATTTGTTGGATCGTGGGCCATGCGGCTCAAGACATATGCGCCCCCACCGGCCAGGTCAAGCACGCTACGGAGCCATGCAGGGGGCCTCGCTGTGAGGAAACGACCGGTGCAGGTTTGCGGTGCGGTGCGCATGCATGCAGGGGCACCCCCCTGTGGGTGGCCGTCCGCTCCCGACCGAGGCGGGGCGCAGCCCTCAGTCCAGCACCAAGCCCGAGCCGCGCAACTGCTCCAGCGCCAGCCGTCGCATCGAAAAGCGGTCTTTGTCCTCGGCACTCATCTCGGCAAAGGTGTAGGCGCTGCCCGTGGGTTGAAAGATCGCGTCCCAGCCAAAGCCGTGGCCGCCGCGCGGAGACACGGCGATGTTGCCCGCGACGCTGCCGGCAAACACCCGACAGCCGACCCCGTCGTGGTAGGCGAACAGGGTTGTTGCGGTGGCCGCACGCTCGGTGTCGAGCAGGCGACACAGCCCCTCGTTGCCCAGGCTGTGCAAAAACCAGCGGATCAGCGCGCCGGGCAGGCCGTTCCAGGCGGTAAAGGCCAGGCCGGTATCCTCGACCAGGACCGGGCGCTGGAGGGCGGCATAAGCCTGGGCGGCCTTATGGCGCACGACCGGCTCAATCTCAACGGCCTGGATTTCATCCAACTCGAGCGCCTGATGGGCCACGCTACGGCCGAGCAGACGCTCGACCTCGGCGGCCTTGGCGGCGTTGGTGGTGACAAAGGTGAGCATCACGTGGGTGCCGGCAGCCAGTAGCGTTGCCACTCGTCCAGGTGACACAGGGTGTGCAGCGAGTCCATGCGATCAACATACACCCTGCCCTGCAGGTGGTCATACTCGTGCTGGATGACGCGGGCGTGGAAATCTGTGGCCACAAAATCGAGCCGTTGCCCGTGGCGGTCCAGAGCCTGGACGCGCAGCTCGGCGTAGCGCGGGACCATGCCCCGCAGATCGGGAATGCTCAGACAGCCCTCCCACAGCTCGGCCCGCCGCTCGGACACGACGCGCAGCCGGGGGTTGATGAGCACTGTCAGCGGAACCGGCGGCACGTCGGGATAGCGGGGGTGTTTGTCCACCTGCAGGACGGCCAGCTGCTGCGACACGTGGACCTGGGGGGCGGCCAGACCAACCCCGGTATACTCGTGCATAGTCTCGATCATATCGTCGATCAGGCCCTGAAACGCAGGACGCGGAATGGCCTCGGGGGGAACCGGCCGAGCGGTTTTGCGCAGCACCGGATGGCCGAGACGACAGACTTTCAGAATAGCCATATGGCGGGAGTCCGCGCCGCTCAGAGGCGGTTCCGGCGCTGTCTGCGCTGGGGACGCTGAAAGGCCAACACCCGATGGCCCTGCCGGTACTGGGCAACCAGCGTGATCAGATCCTCG
>WTHE01000645.1:0-2024 GCA_011523315.1 Candidatus Binatota bacterium | reverse complement strand
AACTCGGCGTCGGTCATGGTGTCGAGTTCGTGCAGCCGCTCGCTCCGCTCGCGCCGACGGGTATAGCTCTGCCATACGATCCAGATACCCAGCCCGCCCCCTATCCAGACCAGAGCACTGACCCAGTTGCCCTGCAGGGCAGAGGTGGCGAAGACGAACAGCAGACAGATAGCGGTGCCCTTGATAAGACGCGCCCGGGTGGTCTTTCCCGACCGCGCCTTGTGGCTGAGTTCAACGGCACGGGACGGTTCCTGCATAGCTTCCTCAGACAAGACGCTCGTTCAGTCGTTGTACGGCTACCAGCCAGATATCGCAGCAGGCGGAAGAAATCAATCGGGAAAACGGGGACGGGGGATGACGGCTCAGCGCCGGGTCGTCAGCACCACCCCGACAATCACCAGGAGTGTGCCATACACATGCACGGCGGTAATCCGCTCGCCCAGAAAAACGGCCGAGAACACCAGCACGATGATCGGAATGAGGTTCATGAACACGGCCGCCCGGTGCGGGCTCACGCGCGTCAGGGCTTGATAGTACAACAGATTGGTCAGCGGCGAGAGCACGCACAGATAGGACACGGCCATAATCACCGTCGTACTCAGCTCGAAGGCCGGCTGCAAGGGCTGCTCAAAGAAAAAGACCGGCAACAGGGCCACCGAGCCGACCAGATAGGAGCTGGCCGTTGCGGCGGTGGGCGAACGCTCACGCAGGGCGACCCGGCTGTAGACCGTGTACACCGCCCAGTTGATCTGGCCGATCAGAATCAGCACGTCGCCCCCGTTGAACGAGCGCTGAAGCAGGTTTGCCAGCGAGCCCTGACACATGATGGCGACCAGACCGACACACGACAGGACGACGCCGGCGACGTTGAGCAGGCGGAGCTGCTCGCGCAAAAACAGCCACGACAGCAGGGTCACCCAGATCGGCGTGGCGGCCGCCAGGATGCCGGCGTTGGACGAGGTCGTCATCTTCAGCCCGACATAGAACAGCCCGCCCGAAGCCAGGACTCCGGTAAAAGCCATGATCAGGCTACTCTTTGGATCGCGGCGGATCTCGCGCCACCAGTCGGGGTGTGACTGACGGCCCAGCAGGTTGAGGACCAGGGCGCCGAAGATGGTCCGGATGGCCATCAGGGTGAAGGTGCCGATCAGGCCCAGGGCGAATTTTCCGGCCGGGAAATTTCCGGCCCACAGGCTGATGACACCGATGAGTGAGAGGTAGGCCACAGGCGAACTCGTATCCTTATCGGTAGCGCGACGGCGGGGGCAGGGTATAGGCGGACCGGCCTGCGGACAAGCCGGCCAGCTCAGGGGTTCGGATCGGCCTTCGTCAGCCGTCGGCCAGCCGCTCGGCCAGCCAGCCCGGATCGAGTCGGGGCACCGAAGCCACCAGCCGCCGGGTATAGGCGTGCCGGGGACGGCTCAGCACTTCGGGAGCCGGGCCGTGTTCGACAATTCGGCCTTGGTCCATGACCAGCGCCTCGTCGGCCAGGGCTTGTACCACCCCCACATCGTGGCTGATGAACAGATAGCTCAGACCGAGCGCCTGTTGCAGCTCGTGGAGCAAGCGCACAATCCCCTCGGCAACAACCGGATCGAGCGCCGAGGTGATCTCGTCACACACAATGACATCCGGCTGGGCGGCCAGGGCGCGGGCGATGCACAGGCGCTGCTTTTGGCCGCCCGAGAGTTCGGTCGTCCGACGGGCGGCAAAGTCTGCGGGCAGGCCAATCAGGTCCAGCAGTTCGGCAACCCGCTTTTGCTGCGGCCGGCCCCTGAGTCCGAAATACAACTCCAGCGGCCGACCGAGGACGCGGCCCAGGCTGTGACGGGGGTTGAGCGCGACATCGGGCATCTGGGAGATCAGCTGTATACGGCGCAGGCTGTCACGGCTACGCCGGGTGTAGGACGCGGCCAGCGGCTGGCCGTTCAACGTCACCAGCCCGGCCTGGGCCGGCAGCAGGCCGCTGACCACCCGGGCCAGGGTGCTCTTGCCGCTGCCCGACTCACCGACCACGGCCAGGG